>JARFXS010000106.1 GCA_029194465.1 Candidatus Nitrosocosmicus sp. | reverse complement strand
TTATTTTTTCCTTGTTTTTTACTAACGTACCTAGGACGTAAGTAATATTGGATCTAGGGCGCTTTGGATAGATTAAGACGATCTTTATTTCGTGAAATAGTGTAACTAACTCTATTATTTTTATCGAATCTGAATTCGTATTAGCTTAGTAGAACCCTAAAACCATTACCACAAGAATATTGATCCTTGGATATGGATATATTTAACAATGCATTTCAAATATCTACAAATCCTATGTCTAATTTTTGGAAGAAAAAATTTGTTATTATTAAACTACTACAAGTTATTGTTTTGCAATTTGACCACGAATTTCGTCCTCCAAACCAAACAGGCTTAGAGAATCAGGATGATAGTTATAAACTTGTACGTAGGCACTACCATTATTAAAAAGATTGACTAAATCTGTTATATTTTTGCTATCTGCTAATGGTCCAAATTCAAAAGCTTGTGGAAAAACTGTTCCATTGAAGAAGAGTTTGATCCTCTCATATTCTGAATCGGCAGACGTGCAACAAATTTCTGAAGGTAGAGCTGTCGTTGTTTGATACAAAGTAGTCACAGCAGGTCCATTTTCATTCTTTTGACCCAAGTGAACTTCAACTTTTCCCACGTCACTATCTAAATTTGTTAGATTTAATTCATAATATACCTCATTATTGTCGTAGTAATGATCATTGGTGATAAATTTAACAATGCCTGTTGCATTTGTGTTTACGGGAGGTATGTTGTTTTCACCAGCCAAGTTTGCTATATATGATTGATTTTGATGTGACTGTTGCAATAACTTTGATTCAGATGATGCAACTGTTCCAGTCAGCTGAATAACAAAATACAATGACACAATTATCGTAATTGATAATATTAGTGCGGCATACATATTCCAATGTAAGTAGCATTAGTTTAATTATTAAATATTTATTAATAAAGCAAATCCATGGGCTCCTATTTGTAGATACGTTACTTAAATGACTTGGTGGGCTTTTGGATAATTGCTGATTTATCATCAAGACATAATGATGGATTACTTTCTCCAGGGTTTCTCCTCACCATGGTCGTGTAAATCTTTGAAAAAATCCAACTACCAAGAAGACCACAACCCTAAAGGATGTATTCTCATCAGTTCTTGATAGAGGGGGCTATCTCTTTACTTCAACACAAGTTGCTGAATTAAATCACAAATGAATAGTTATGGAAATGACATATCTCATAAATTAATATGTCTAGTATGCGAATTTATATTAAGGAATTTTTAGAAAAATGAATCCTAATCATATAAAGCGAATTGATTTCACTAAATCAGTAGAATATGACGATAAGGAAGATGTTTATTATGTGAAATCAGTTACTACAGGAGAGAAATATAAAATTAATAAATTAAAAGATAACAACCATTGGTTTTGCACATGTAAAGGATATTTGTATTCGGCTGGAAACCCCAAGAAGTGCAAACACACTCAAAGGATTAGAGTTATTGATCAGTTGTACAAAAAATACGCAGATAAGATTACAAACATGGAATTAGAAGATAGATAATTTGTCTACAGTAATGTGAACAGCATGTATATCTAGCAATTTTTTTAATATAGAAATTCTACATTGTTTGCACGACTAAACCTTGCAAAAGATCTACAGTTGATTCATGCTTTAGATAAGCATATTTTTTTGGTAGATCGTCTTCAATATTGAATTGAATTCCCACGGATGAATCCAACATGAGATGAAATACCCGGACTCATAAAAGACGACATTTTAGATTAATCGTCTGTTTGTTTTTTTTTGATCTGATCCATAATACCTCAAACAGTGTAACAGAGGAAAAGATCTTCATAGTGTTCAAAGTCAAAACACAGCAGAATAATTACAAACCTGTCAAAAATATAATAAATCTCAAAAAAATAAATAGATAATATCAACAGTATAATTGATATAGACTAGCATGACAGGACACTTTTGTTATAAACATAAAGAAGAATTAGAGCGATGTAGACTAATTCGTCTCAGAAATACAAATTTTTACAGAGGTGAATTTTATTGACGTCATATAGTGATAGTAAGAAGAGTGAAGACAATATAGCAGAGAATGACCCTATTAGAAATATTCCTATACTTCCTACATTGACAAGCATCTTATTAGAAATAATACAAACTCGAGATATTTTTCATATGGAGTTTCAACCTGAATTCAGTGAATGTGATATTAGTGTATACGAATTCAGAAACTACCTTGATATAAGAAGGGAAGTTTTGCAAAAGTTGATCGGTTACCAATTTCCTCATGGACAGATACATTTTTTCCTTTTAAATATAGACAAACAATCAGAAGAAATAGACAATAATATCAAATATTTTGGAATTCCTCACTGCTGGTCGCACTAACTATAATGAAGAACTGATCAAGCATCTTTTCAAATTAGAATTTATTCAGATACAACAATAATACTGTCTATATCACTTTCACCTTCAGAATAAATTTATCAAATGTACTTGTTTTTTACATCTGATTCTCAAAACAAGCATATTATATGTAGTAACATAAACCAAAAGACTCCATCATTACTATGGGGCTTGGGTGGTATTGGTATTAGTTGTTTGATTTGATCCCGACGTTAATGTGGCATTTTCTTCTTCAGCAATGTATACATCTTCATATGCATTCCCTGTAGGTTCATCTATACCCGACAATATGGTAGCATTTGTATCTGCTGGATAGAATATTGAACCATATAGAATTCCTGTAATTATTAGCACGATACCATACAATTCTATCTTGACTATTCTCATAAACTCCAATTCTGATGGATGCTTATATTTTTGATGGTATGATTCAAGGTTTTTCGGTCTAATCTCTTAATAACTTTTATGATCTTACCAAACTTTATGAATTGTTATGCGTCTTTACCAGATTAAAGTAATCTACTGTGAAGAACAACTATGATTCCCATAACTAATGAGATAAAACATATTATCCCAACCTGCACCAACACAATTCAAATAGAGAATTAGAATGACCATACAACACTGCGAGGGATCACCAAGTTGAAATCCTTTGACTGAACCAACTAAATTGTATTCTTCTGTTGCATTGAGAAATACTGATTCTTGCTGTATAATTTCAACATAATTTCGTTTACTTCATCACTCCCGTGGGGTGAATGGATCAACCACCTCAACAATCCCCATCATACCAGTATCCTCATGGGGAAGAATGTGACAATGAAAGACGAACTTTCCTACAAAATCCGTGAATGGGATACGAACCACTACTTCGCCACCCTGTGGAAGCACTACTGTATCCTGCAAACCATGTGCATCATATGGTTGACCATTCACGGACATCACCTGAAAGTCATTGACATGAATGTGGAATGTATGATCTTCATTATCGATATTTTTAAGTGTCCACTCCTCCACATCTCCAAGTTTCACTATGTAGTCAACCCGATTATGATCAAATACTTTGCCGTTGATCTGGTTAGTTCCCACATCGCCAAATCGGTTTGCTGTTTGGTTATCTGGTGAGCCATTGAAGACCAGCGTACGTTGAGTCTGGATCTGAGCGTCTTCCAGGTCATGTCTTGGTACTAAACTCGAAGGAGTGACCTCTGCTGTCTGAGATCTATATTTGTCTTGTACGTTTACCGTTGCTAGGGTTACCTCAGAGGTCGGAGAGAATCCCGAGCGGTTGTATGGAAGCGATTTAAGGGGGTAAGTTCCATTTTCTCCACCAGTAACCAGCATTTCAAATCTCTTGCCAGCGGGAAGCACAAGGTTTTTTCCATCCCAGACTTCCCAAACAGGGTTACCGTCTTCTGCGATTATATGAAAGGTGTGACCGGGCAGTGTTATATAGTAAAATGTTCCAGGATCAATATTTGCAAATCGCCAAAGCTGAGTCTCCCCCGATGAAATATTTATAACAGGATTAATTTTACCATTGACGGTAAAATAATTTGCCCACTTATATATTGGATTAGTTGAACTTCCGTTCAGGCTCCATGGAAAAGCCTTCAAGACAAGCGTCTGCTGAGTGATATTGTTCAAAGCAGTAGGTAGTAAGTCTTCTAAACCCTCGATTTTGATCAGACCCGACATCCCGTCACCCACTTGAGTAGTAGCGAGACCATGGAGGTGCGGGTGATACCAAAAAGTACCTGTTGGATGATTGATCGGAATGTCAAGCACATACTTTGCAGTTTCTCCGGGTTCCACTATACGAAAGATATTATCTGAGCTACCTGTCGGTGACACATGTAGACCATGAAAATGTATATTAGTTTGATCTACCTCGTTAACAAGGTTGACCACCAGTCGTTCACCAGGTTTTATGTGTAAAGTTGGTGCCATGAGCGACCCATTATAGACTAGTGCTGTGACTGATTGGTTTCCAACCAAACCCTGTTTCTCTTCAATGATGAGTGAAACTTCCAATATTCCTTGCTTATTGCTGTACATGTCTGAAGGCTTTGAGAAATTCATACCTTTAAGAGGTGACAACTCCTCCTGACCAAGAGCCACTTGGTTAGCAGTAATCATAAATGTCAACAATGACATAAACATAGTAACAAATAGATAAGTCAAGTTATAGTGGAATATTCCCTTGTCTCTAAATCTCATATATTTAGCTACTGATCGAACTAGATATATTTGAACATTCTTAGAAGTTGATCTTTGACCCTGATATTTATTCTGAAATCAAATAATTTTTTTCACTAATTGGACCTAAATCCACTTATCGATCCCACTTTCAACATTACCAGAAATAATAATCTAGATCAAAGATAAATAGGATTTAAAAGATACTTTAGTTACTAACCATAAGCAAGATAAATTGGCTGCCAAATTGACCAAGTAATTGGAGAACCAGGTTTGATGACTTTGAAAGCACGCATTAAGCCTGAACTCTATTACTCTTTCTAAAACTATTCAATCTTAGATGAAGTTGTTTGAGTACAGATATTATGTTATAAATTTGGGTAACTTTATTATTAGAAACATGATAAATTCAATTCAATTAACTGAAATACAATGAATTTTTAATTTATTCCCTAATTATGTTTGCACTGTTCAAACTAATATAATATATTTATTCTGAGGGATCAATTCCCCCCTACTTTGTTTCACATATATCCGATTTAGTTTTAGCTTGGCTTCAATTGGTCCAAATGTTTAGCCCTTATCTATGACAATCTAGATATTAATGAACTAGATAAGACTAACCTGTTAGGTAACTTCGACAATAGCCTGGACAAAGAAATCAAGATTAATGAGAAAGTAAAGGCAAATAATAGTTAATCAATAATCAGTGTTTTCCATGATAGATTAATGAATGGTAGACAAAAGTTCGATGATCACCAATTAGTAGGGTCTGATCTCAAATCAGAAAACGATAATTAAGATCAAAAATAAATAGGATTTTTCCATATGTTAAATTTACCTTTGGACCTCGAAGGACAATACATAAGTCTCAGTCTTGAATACTGCGAGAAAAAGGTAATAGAGGCTACAATCATGTGATAAGTATCCTAAAATAAGACTTCAAATGAATAACGAGAATCCAATCATAGATGACAATGATCAATTTGATGATGAGAGTGGAGATGATGGTGTTGGCATGAATGACATCTTAGCTTTCAAAAAAGGATACAAAAGCATGAGAAAGTTCCCCATGCGAACTGCTAATTGATGCCTCTATTACTTCTATCTCCTACTTTGATTCTTCCTGCCGTATCATTTCTTCAAGATAGAATAAGGAAAAAACAAGGTATTAGGAGGTTGATTAGTCGATGCCGATGGTTCATCCTATAAATTGGGTTTGGGTGTAGTAAATGGCAATAGTTTAAAGTTTTCAGAGAACATATTCAACCCTTGCACATATCGTAATTCATTATAACTAAAGAACTAATCAGTGATACTGATCCAAATGCTGCTGGAACTTACTGAGGATCTGAACTTCAGCCTCCTTTCGGATAATAACCATTTTTTTCTATTCAGAAGTATAAGCTAGCGATTCTCAGGCAGGACATCTGTGTAATGTATT
>JARFXS010000105.1 GCA_029194465.1 Candidatus Nitrosocosmicus sp. | reverse complement strand
CTAATAATCATTGAATCGTGATCGGTTGAAAAAATAAACCGATTATGAGATTCTGAAAAGAGTATATATTCCAATCGAGAGCATTTATTTGGAATCTTATCGACTGAGACTCTAAATCCGATATTACTATGAAGGGCCATCTCCAGCATTGAAACTACTAATCCTCCCTTTGAGCAATCATGGACTCCATATATTAATTCTCTGTCGATCAACTTTTTAATAGTCTCAATGATATTTCTTTGTTCCTCTAAATCAACACCGGGAACTTCTCCACCAACAACATCCAAACAATATTCAAAATATTCTGAACCACCCATTTCATCTTTAGTCGTTCCAACAATAAAGATTGATTGGTTTGATAGATACTTTGGATACTTTATCTTATTCTTAGCATCAATTAGCCCTAACATCCCTATTACAGGGGAGGGTTTTATTGGACCAGAAGTAGTTTCATTGTACAAACTTACCTTACCACCTACAACGGGTATGTTCATGAATTTGCAGTAATCTCTAATGCCTCTAATTGTTTGTAAGAATGTCCAAAAAATTTCCTCATTTTCAGGATTTCCAAACTGTAAGTGATCAACTATCCCTAATGGGCTGGCCCCCACGCAGGTAAGGTTTCTGAGGGATTCAGACAAACATCCTATTATACCCCTGTAAGGATCTAGATAACAATGTTTAGAATTACCGTCTAGTTTAAAACTCAGGAACTTATTATCGTCGAGCTTGATAACTGAACTATCAGATGCTCCCGGTTTTGATACCGTTCTAACTCCAACCTCATGGTCATACTGTTCATAAATCCACTTGCGACTGCATATGGAGGGGTTAGACATCATCTTAAATATCACTTTCTTGAAATTGATTTGAGGTTTCGGTTCTCGAAACGATTTTAGAATTGATTCAAGGTAAGCCGGCTCTTTAGATTTTCTATTTAACAAGGGGGCGTGTGCGATAATTTGTGCAGGCATACAAGCCAATGTGTCACCTCCTCTAATAACAGAGAGATTTGAGTCATCAGTCACATATCCGATTTCAGCATAATTCACATTATGTTTGTCAAAAATCTTGAAAAATTCTTTTTTCTTTTTCGAGTTGACGATATATAACATGCGCTCCTGAGATTCTGAAATCATGATCTGGGCATCCGTCATATCCTTTTGCTTCAATGGAATAGCGGATAAATCCACCAGAAAGCCCTTTTTCAAATTATCAGCTGTTTCAGACAAGCAACAAGACAATCCTCCACCTCCAAGATCTTTCATTGTCTTGATACAATCATTTTCTATCGCTTCTAATGTAGCTTCCATGAGCACTTTTTCTAAAAATGGGTCGGGTATCTGAACCGCAGACCGGTTATCTTCATCTAAGTTTTTTGAAGCAAATGAAGCCCCATGAATTCCATCTACTCCTGTAGCATTTCCACCCAAAATCAAAGAATCTCCTTTTCTTGCCTTGTTAGCAACAAGATTGCCAAGTTTTGCATACCCGATTGATGCGACATCTACCAAACAATAATTATCAAATGACTGGTCAAACTCTACCTCTCCGCCAACTGTCGGGACCCCTATACAATTACCGTAATCTGCAATTCCCTTAACCACGTTTTTTATCAACCATCTATTCTTTGATTCAAATTTTGAATCCTTGTCGACTTGACCGAACCTTAATGCATTATATAACGCAATTGGACGAGAGCCCATTGACAATATGTCTCTAAGTACGCCTCCTACCCCGGTTGCCGCACCCCCATATGGTTCAACCGCAGACGGATGATTGTGACTTTCGATGTGAATAGTGACTACATAGCCATTACCTACATCGATTACTCCCGCATCATAACCAGGGCCAACTAGCACAAAATCACCATTCATTGGTAATAATTTAAGATGTTTTTTAGAAGATTTATAAGAACAATGTTCAGACCACTCGGCACTTATAATATACTGCTCCAATTCATTTGGTTTCCTGTTTAGTTTCTTTTTTAGATAACTATATTCTTCTGTGTTAAGGATTTTCATCTCTAATTCCTAAGATCTACTTTAGATAGTTAATCATAGACTTAAATATCAATATTGAACTTTGATCATAACCATCAGGGATCAAATCTTTGTCACTACCTCTTTCCGGGTGAGGCATCATACCCATAACATTTCCTTTTTCGTTACAAATCGCTGCTATGCTGTTTAGGGAACCATTCGGATTATGTTTCCAATATTCTAAAGTGACTTGATTTTTCTTCTTAATTTTGTTATAGGATCTATCATCGACCATGAATCTGCCCTCACCGTGCGCGATGGGGAGTGAAATCCTCTGATTCTTATCATACAAATTTGTAAATGGTGTATCAGTATTAGTAACAATCACATTCATCCATTTACATATAAATTTCAAAGATTCGTTTACTATCAGTGCACCTGGGAGTATTCCAGATTCAACAAGTATTTGAAATCCATTACATATTCCTAATATTGGAACATTATCATTTGCTAGCTCCATTATTTTATTCATGATGGTGCTGTGTGCAGCTATGGAACCAGCTCTTAACCTATCCCCATAAGTAAATCCCCCGGGTATCACAATACCGTCAAAATCATCAAAAGACGATTTGTACCAGATATATCTAGCGTCTACATGAAGAATATTATTCAAAATATGATGAACATCGCGATCACAATTACTACCTGGAAAAACCGTAATCCCTATCCTTACCAATAAGGATATTATAATTATATTTTATAAATTCCTATTCTTTTGGATTTATGTAAATTGAGTAATTATTATTGTTTTATGATAATTGCATTAACAACACCATCTTGTCCGGGTCTTGAAACAACCTTAGCCAGACCTAATTCTGTTTCTAGAATTGAGCCTTTGGTAACTACACCTCTTCTTGTATAATCTTTATTTGCAGGATTCTTGTTGACCCTAATTATCTTGACCCTAGTTGTTTTCTTGGTGTCTTGATCATTTACATTTACATATTCAGCAAACTTAAATGCAACTTTAACATTATTCCCTCGAACCCTGCGAACTACATTCTTAGTTTCACCTACAATTGGTTCGTTTGGGTATCTATCTATTTCATATTTCCTTCTAGTTCGGTTGGGAATTATTCTTCCTCCTGTTAATTTCCTGCCTCCCAAATTTTCGATAGATTTACGCACAGTTCAAATTTGGGAAAACTATAATTAAGTGTTTTTCTTTGAAAATCCAGTTGGGTCTATGAGCAAGCTTTTTTTAAGCACTGCTAAATCACTAATTCCAAAATAATTCTTAAATTTCATCGTGGTTGTATATATCTTGAGCCTACCTGAACTTTTTTGGTTAATAAACTCCAAATCCTGTAATTCCTTCAAGTGTGTATATACTTTGGAGCCTCTAATTTCTACTAATCTTTTGCTGGTAACGGGCTGTTCATAAGCCACATAAGAAAGTGTTTTCATTACAGAAATAGAAATCTGAGGTTTATTGGAAAACTTCTTAATTATTGGAGCGTAACTGGGTTTCAGCTGAAATACGTAAGTACCATCCTCCAGCTTAGCTATCTCCAATGCTTTGAACGCAACTCTAGTCTTGTTGATAAGTTCATTCAAGAGTCGCTTAATTCTCTCTCTAGATTCTATCCCAGAAGCTTTCACTATGTCATCAAGTGCAAGAGGACGCCCAGCAGAATATAACGCTGCCTCAATGCGAGCTATAATTTCATCAGGTGGTAATTTAGTCATCTAATTATCCTCTAGTCTATTTTTGGGAGCAATTTTTATCCAAGTTGATACATTATCTGTTGATTCCATACTCTCAGTTGTCTCCCTTGAAGAATCTAAATATTCTATTCCATTATTTAAGTCAGTAAATCCTGTGAAAATTTCTATCTTATCCTTCATGCTTAGATAAAGCATAGCAATGAAATATCTAGCTATATCAATTCTGTCTAATCCGATCATCATTTCATTAAAATTTAATTCTCTTTCATTTTCTAGTCTTATCATAATCTTTTGTTCAAATTCCTCTATTATTTTTTCAAATTTAATCAAATAATGTTGAAAGTCTATAACTTCAACAGGTTCCAAATTTAAACTAGTTCTCTTTACAACTGGATTAGTAAGGTCGGTTATCATTGTCTCTAGTATAGATATCAGATCCTCTAATGATACTGGATATGATAACTCTTTTCTAAAGGGTAAAGTAAGATTAGAAATCTCTGGGATTGGAGCCATTTCAGTAGATTCCTTCTCATGTTCAGATACACCTTGTTGATCTTTATTCGCAATTTTTTCTAATCGAAAAATAGATTCTACCTTAAGTCTATGAATCAGTGTTGATGTTAGAATCGCCACACCGCATACTCGCAGGTCCTTATAAGAAGATTTAGTTAAGGTAGATAACAATGTCTCTAGGAGTTTAACAATATTTATCTGCCAAACATCATTCCTTTCTATCAAAGAAGGATTAAAAAGTAAATTCAATGGGGGCTGAGAAATTTTTTTCTTGGTAGAAACTTGATCCTGTTCAACGCTTTCATCAACCATTATATTGTTTCAAGAGTAAGCTATATTTTATTATATTCGAGAAAAGCAAGATCATAGGTATTCGTAATTTTACAAGATGGATTCTCCTCGGTTATTCTCAGAGGGACCTTAATTCAATAATCAAACCCAGGGAGGCGATTTTTGCTACTTCAAAATAGTGGTTCTAAGAGTTTTCCACTATTTTAACGAATTAACAAACTACCGGTTTCTATATAGTTGCCTTAGGTTGAAAAGAAACGCTCCTCCTTTTTTTATCATCAAAAGTTTACTAAATCAAGCTTTCCACTTGTACTCTAGAATATATACAGAATCATTTGTAAATTAATATGCATTATTGGTACGGTTGTATCGATACTCCACAGAATGAATATGGAAAGGATGTTGCAAAATTTAGAATTATCACAGATAATTTAAGAATAATAAGAGATAACGGTAATAGGATACCTGACAAATCTTGGATGCTATACTTGTTAGAAATTTTTAATATCCAACATTTTGCAGTGGAACTGAACTTAATTTGCCAATTCGATGACCAGGATTATTTTGAGGCAATTTTTAAAGGTCATAATCAATATCGATTTACTAAGGTCTTACCACAAATAGGACACGCATTCCATAGGCAAATCAATTTTCTAGATAATGACTCCAAATTGGAATTTTATTTGAAGGATCTCAATTCAAATGAGGATGAAAAATTTTCTCTTAGAGTGGATCGAGAACAGTTTGCTTTTCAGTTTCATCAAAGCTTTACAGGAGTAGAGTGGTGGAATAGAATCAGTTATTCCCCATATCCGATTAGATATGAAATTGAAATTTCAAATTTGATGTATGGGTATAAAGATAATTTGTATGATCCGACTTCAGAGTTGTATTTTCCGATAGGGTCGATATATGAAAATAAAGATGGTACTATTCATTCCTATCCTGCAAGATTCCATGATATTACCAGGAGAAATGGCTGCGTTTGTTATTCAATAAAGTAACCATGTTTTCTCTTGTCTTGGTCTAACAATCTATTGATAAATCAGATTCGAACGAAACTCGAATTTGGAATTCTTATGTCCTCAAACGCGTCAGGCTGAACAATCTTGCTTAATATTTCGATTCCAGTCACGATTCTAGGACTGGGTTTACTGAAAAAAGCATTGGAATTTACGATATAGATTTCCTTTTCTGTATTTGCTCTTAATGAATCCCACTTTGAATCTATTATTTTTTGATATTCTCTCTTTGCCCTGGTTATATCAAACCCACATGGCATTAAAATCACCTTGTCTGGATCTAACTTTACTATATTCGTTGGGTTAATTTGGTGGGAATCCAAACCGCCCTGTCCATTTAAACCCTTTGCTCCAACTATATCTAGCATTTCAGGTACCCAGTGCCCGGCAACATAAAACGGATTCAGCCAATCTAAACCCAAGACTTTAGGGCGACCATGAAAAAGGTGTTTCTTGACTGGATCAAGTAAAACCGATTTTATTGTGTTAATTCTTTCCTCAAGCTGAGCAGTAATATTAAGAGCCTCTTGTTCTCTACCTAATTCTTTACCCAAAACTAGTATAC
>JARFXS010000104.1 GCA_029194465.1 Candidatus Nitrosocosmicus sp. | reverse complement strand
ACGTTAATTCCTTCAACTTTGATATACATTTACAAGAAATAGAAAACATCAACAATAAATAAGAATATCATTACATATTCTCTAGATTTATCTACTACTCTATGAATTTTGTAAATTCCATTTTAGCGTGTTTTTTTTTAAATGATTAATGTATTAATTTACAAGAAACTGATTCTTTGTTAATTTGTCTCTGCGCCACTTGATATTTTTCAAAGAAATCCTCTTCAGTTGAAAGGTGAAATAATGTTATATATTTGCAAATCGATTAATATGTATCATTTGAATAATGCGAATTGTGATCCAAGAAATAGAGCTTATAAGAATGGAAAGACGTTTGAGGATTGTAAAGCGGAAGCTCGGGGTCTTGTCACAAAACTGTCTGGCGAAATTCCCGATAATGAAGAAATTTCATGGAAACACATACTAGAAATTGCAGATCATGATGAAATAGTTTATAAGTTAACCCTAAAATATTTTAGAGAAATGGGATATGATATAGGCAATTATACAAAACCCAGAGTAGTAAAGTACACCGGCTAAGATATACTAAAAACACAGACTTTAAAAAAATATGATATTGATTACTAGACAAGGTCCTAAATTCTTAATAGGATCCTAAATTGTTTTCTTACTTCGGGGAGAATTAGCACATCACTTAAGTATAACAATAAATGAATACTATGAATGTCAAAACCAATATCAAAAGATTTGTTTATAGTTTTAACACTTATTGCAGGCGTGTTTATGGCACCGAGTTTAATGTTTTTTGGATCTGTACAAGCTACTGAAACGATAGCTGACTTTAGTGATAGTGGTAATACGAACACGGTGTCTGACACTTCATCTTCTACGATGAAGTCTTCATCAAGTAACAAAGGATCAATAACTCACTTACAGGCAAAAAATACTCAACAATCTATTTATAATTGTGCAACCGGACAAAAGGGAGTCATAATTTCCCCGGGTTATTTCAAAGTTAATGCTGACAAGAAGAATGGTAAATGGTCCGGAACAATTTCTATCAAAGGGTCTACTGGAGAAAAGAGTGGTCATATTGTAAGCGGGAAAGCAAATGGTATTTCGTATACATTTAAGGGTAATTTGGACACAAAGAATACCTTGTGTCATTTTCCAGGATTGCAGTTAAGTGGTACTTCATTTGATTTGGGCTCACTAACTTGTGGCACCCTTAAGACCGTCAAATATACTGAATTATCTACAGGTAATACTAATCACTTCAAAGTTCTGATAACCTGTAGATAACTATTCCAGTCTCTAACATTTCTTTTCCTGAATTTTGATCCAATTTACATTTATTCCAGGAACATATTAAAGATAAATAAAAACATGGAAAATAGATAATGATATACCTTGAAAATTAAAGCAATGATCCAAAACATGGAGTTTAAACAACAAATAGCAAGAAAGGCAGAAAAGTCTAACATACGTGTTGAATTTATTAATTATGATGAATCACTTATACCGCAAATTCAAGATTCTGATATACTGATTAACAGTTTTGATAAAATAGACAAGTCGTTCATTGATTCCTGTCCTAATCTCAAATTAGTTCAACAATCTGGTATCGGAGTGGACGGTATTGATATTGACTATTGCTCTAGGAAGGATATTTACGTAGCAAATGTTCCTATGGCTAATGCAATTTCTGTTGCAGAACATACCTTCTTGTTAATGCTTTATTTGGTTAAGAATATAAAAATAAACTTGTTCAACACTCAAGCAAATACTAGTTCTTTCGTTAGAAGACAACAAGATGGAATGGGATCAGAATTACTAGGAAAGACATTATTAGTAATTGGATTGGGGGTTACAGGAATAGAAGTAGCTAAACGGGCCAAAGCATTCGGGATGAAAGTTATTGCTGTAACTAAACATCCTTTCACAAAGACTGAGGGGGGAGATAAGAAATATTTTGTAGACAATTTGTACGGTGTAGACAAGCTTACTGAAGTCATTCAACGAGCAGACATAATATCTATTCATGTTCCATTAAATAGAGAAACTGAAAACATGATAGGAAGTAACGAATTGAATTTGATGAAACAATCTGCTTACTTAATTAATGTTGCCAGAGCTCAAGTGGTAAACAAAGATGCGTTGCTAAAATCTTTAAAGGAAGGGAATATTGCCGGAGCCGCATTTGATGTATTTTGGAAGGAACCAGTAGACTCAAAGGATGAATTACTAAAGCTAGATAATTTTCTCTTAACACCGCATATAGCTGGATGGACACACGAGGCAATCGATTCTATAACTGATATCATATTCATCAATATTGAAAGAGTATTGCGCGGACAACTCCCACTGACATTGGTTAACAAAGTAGATGACAACCTCTAGTAAAAAGCCATTCTTGGGTTCATGAAAAAAGATATCTCACCTCAACTTACTTCTTACGTTGTGTCATTGTGATGTTGCAGATAAAATAACTCCAAATTACTGTACATTTTTTTGTCAATATTTTCATCAATCATTATATGTCTATTTTCTATAGGTTAAGTTTTACGAAAACGCATTCTTAATTTACAAGCAAAACAAATTCTTCATATCCATTATATACCTCAATATTTTATTCATTTGTATTTGTGGTAGATAGTAAGGAGGGAGATAGCGAGGATTCATTCTATGATAAATTTAAAAGGTTTAAAATTAATAATGTACCCGAAAAAAAATCATCTGAAACCATAGATCAAACGTTACTCAATCAATTAGCATATAATGAAAAAATTCGGATTGCTATAACATCCATTATCGCCTCGGCCACACTTACCGTTTCAAAGTTCATTATTGCAATTTATACCAATAGTCTTGGGCTGCTATCTGAAGGAATGCATTCTGGTTTGGATGTTCTGGCTGCCTTGATGACGTTATATGCAATTAGAATATCAAGGAAGCCACCTGATCCTGAACATAATTATGGATATGCAAAATTTGAAAGCCTTACCAGTTTAGGAGCTGTTTTGCTTTTATTCATCGTAGCGGGCTGGATTTTTTACGAGGGGTTTGAACGGATCTTCTTCAAACAAGTAGTACCTGAAATTACTATTTTTTCATTTGGAATCTTGATTGTATCGATAGTGGTTGATTATGGACGATCTAGGGCTCTATACAAGGTTGCTGGTAAATATGGTAGTCAGGCTATTGAAGCAGATGCATTACACTTCCGAGTTGATATGCTTACTTCTTTTGTTGTGCTTGTTGGACTAGCTATCGTTTATTTTCTTGGTATTCCTAATGCTGATGCCTATTCTGCAATCGCTGTTGCTGGCCTTATCGTATATACGTCATTAGGACTTGGCAGACGAACTCTAGACGTGCTATTGGATAAGGCACCAAAAGGTATTCAGGGACAAATACATGAATCTATAACAGGTTTTGAAGGAATAAAAAGGGCTCATAGCATCAGGGTAAGGAAAGTGGGAAAGGATACCTTTGTAGATTTACACATTGAAGTTCCGAGAATATTCACCCACGATAAGGCACATAGAATAGCTACCAGCGTAGGAGTACAAAATTAGAATGAAATTATACCAAATTCTGATGTTGTTGTACATGTAGATGCGATGAAGATTACCTGACAGAAACTATAAAGAAAGATAAATAAGACTTATTTTCCGAGGATTTTCCTCACGATAAAAATGTTCATTCAATTTACCTTTCAAATATTGTAGTAAATGAAACGAGTAATGGAACCAAGAACAATGAAACAAGCGAAAATTCTTTGCAACTTTTACATCTTTATCTTGATGTTCAGATGGATGATAAATTAAATTTCAAGATAGCTCATGGAGTTGTTGATGGTTTTGAGAAGAAAATCAAGGAAAAGTTCAAAATATTAAGCGGATTACCACTCATATTGAAACAGATTTGGATATAGAATCATTCGTTGGACGTAGTAGATACGATCAGATCATTAAATTTCTCGAAACGAATAAAGAAATGGCACTTCATAGAAGGGGTTTCGATTGTGATGAAATTTCCTGTTTATGTAAAAAACGAACTCTCATTACTTGACCATTAAAATAAACTCGTCAATTAAATTTATGACTGATCTATCTGAGTCAGTCCCTTCCTCTCCTTCTAACTCCCGATGATAGTTTATCGGTGGAAAAGCTCACGATATTTCTACCAGGTTCAAAATCTTCTATTGGAGAAATAATGAATATGCGCGAGTAAATTGTCCATGCGTGGAGCTAACTTAGGAATAAATCTCTTGCTTCTTAATCGAGAATCTATTATTTAGCGATCATCTACGGCCTAGTTTTTCTACTTTTGCAGTGGTGGGAAACTTATCAAATTAGAAAAACAGATCGAAGGTCTTTATTGTTGTTGCATATTAATTTTTAATATCTCATTCAGAAAACGATTACTTTGTTTAGCTTAAGGTACAGTCCATCATCCTTGTTACTAACATTATATTTTACTATGAAAAAGTAAGTAAGCAAAATTACTTTGATTGGAATAATAGTGATGTGTTTTCATTTCACTGTTTTTTAGAGTCAGTGTAATTTGATTATTTCTTTTCTAAAAAAGCGATTATATGTTTTATGTTGGTCAATCCAAGAAAAATGAAAAAACTATTAACTCCTATAATTTAATCTGCCTAATATGAATGAATTTTATGTGAGTTTTTGGAATGTTAACAACTTATTCGATACTCTCCCCACATCAATAGGATCTACTATTGAATTTACTCCCGACAGGGGATGGAATAATGTGGTAAAGAGTAAAAAAATTGAAAATCTGGCTCATGTAATAAATTCTCTGCATGATAATCAGGGACCCGATATAATCGGTCTTTGTGAAATTGAGAGTGAAAAATTAGCCCATAATTTAATAGATAAACTACGAGCAGAAAAGGAATATTCAATTGCACAATATCTTAATAGTCCAGATATTCGAGGAATTGACACATGCTTGTTATACTCAAAAAAACTATTTAGACTTAATACCGTTAAGGGATATAGCACACAACTAAGATATCCAACAAGAGATGTTTTGGTTGTAAACTTAACTGTTTTATCCAATGGTGCAGAACTAAATTTAATTGTTAATCATTGGCCTTCACGGGCTGGGGGAAGATTCGAAACTGAACCACTTAGGATTGCAGTTGCTGAAAATTGTGCACGTGCGGTTGAAGACATTTTGAAAATAAACCAGAATGAATTGCAGAATCTTCCCTGGGATCTAAAGTATGATGAAAAATCACTTTCACTTTTGAACGATAGATGGAATAAGAATATTTTAATTATGGGTGATTTTAATGACAATCCGTACGATAGAAGTATTTTGAGCTTTTTACGTGCTACACCTGATAAACGGAAGTTAATGAATTGGGATGAAATATTCGAACATCCAATTCAAAAAAGATGGCCCTCGAATAAACAAACTGATAAACACAATTATCTATTTTATCAAGGATATCTTTTTAATTGCATGTGGTCCCTCATTCCAGATGGGACTATTTTCTATGATGGTGGATACGATTTATTTGATCAATTCATTGTCTCTCGCGGATTACTAAGTGGTGAACAAGATCTTAAAATAGATTTAAATAAAATTCATATAAACAAGAAAATTCAACTAGATCACAACCTCTCTTACGAATTTTTCGATACCCGAGATAGAAACAAAATACACCCTGCATACGGGCAAAGTCCTATGAGATTCGAATATCAGCGAATAAAGCCAAACGGAGATCTTGAAGAGTTATCTCCTGGAAGAACAATTCTAACAGGGTATAGCGATCACTTTCCAATAGAATCAACAATTAACCTCGTTTAGTAGTATAAAGGATCATTTACCTTCGTGAATTTCAAAAGGTAATCTTTTGTACCGTATTTGATGAATTAATTAATGTTAAAATCAATTACATTGTGTATTTCTTTTGACCACAATTAGCTGATCCAAAGGGATAAAATCTGACATGAGAATAACCAAGTCAACACAAGAGGGAGATCAATTACAAAATCTAGTATTTAATGAACCTTTATTATCGTGACTCCCTCAAGATATATTAAAATATGAAAAATTGGGACGAGGATCTTGCTAAGATAATGGAGAAAAAAATGAAAAAGTATAAAGAACAAATCGACAATAATATTACAACAACTAGTAATCATGATAATGATATCAGCGGCCCAATTACGT
>JARFXS010000103.1 GCA_029194465.1 Candidatus Nitrosocosmicus sp. | reverse complement strand
TAACCAAGGCTCAAACAGTATCTCAGTTATAGACAGCTCAACCAACATAGTTGTGGCAACTGTTAATGTTGGAAATAGTCCCCGAGCTCTAGAGTTTAATCCAAGCAACAATAACATATATGTCACCAATTTTGGTTTAATTGAAATTTCTGTTATAGACAGCTCAACCAACTCTGTTGTGGAAACCGTGGGTGTTAGATTTGGTTCGATATATCTAGAGTTTAATCCAAGCAACAATAACATTTACGTTGCTAACCAAGGCTCAAATGACATCTCTGTAATTAAGACCGTCGAGTTCAAATCCATTGGTAATGAGTGATCAAATGAATTTGTAGGTGACTATAGTCACTTTTAGTTCCATAAACTTCTATTCTACAAAAAAATTTCTTACATCGGGTATTGGTGGTATTAGAATTTACATATTTACTTGCTTTGTTGCCTAATTCGATTTTCCTTTCATTCAATGACACTTTTATTTGAGGATGATTGTTAACGATTAACGTATTTCGCATTGTTCATAATAAGAAATTATTTCATGACGATTTGCATAGTTAGATAACAAAGTGTATTTTCTGGCTCAATTGCTATCTATAACCAGATTATTTAGGAGCCATCCTTGCCTAGTTTTATTTACAATGCATTATGAAATCCTTCATTTTATTGATAATTTTTCTAGTGAATTATGCCAATGAATCAACTTCCAACTCGCAACAGGACTTCTCACTTTATTTAAGAATAACATTGCTTTAGCAAGATTATAGTCAGCAGCTAGAGTACAGATAAAGACTTGATTTCATATCCATTAGGGATATAGATCCCGATCAGTACATATTTTCTAGATGTGATATCCAAGATCCTTGATGATGTGAAAGTTTTAAAGGAGCCTTTTTGCTATTGCAATAATAAAAGATTGAATACAAATAGTCATTTTCAAAGGACATTGATATTCCAGGGAGGCGGATCTTTAGGAGCGTATGAAGCCGGTGTATACAAGGCAACTTAGGTGTATACAAGGCAACTTACGAATTACACTGAACGGGATGTAAAATTGGGTAGGGTAGGGAAAACCGTATTCAATATTGTAGCTTGATAGCTCTATAGGTGCAATGAATGCAGAAAGCCGTACTCTGTCAGCTTTGTAAAAAGAAAAAGAAGAGCTGGGAAGGATCTTGCTGATGAAGACTGATTGAATTCTGGGGAGCACATGGCAACAAGAATCTCTTGTGGATACAATTCCAAGTTTTAGTGAATGGTGGAACTATTGGAGAACTTATTGGCACTATTTTAATAAGGATTTGGCGTCAAGCGAATCGGCGAAGATATTATGACACTAAGCAGTTCATGTTTAGGAGTACCCAAATGTATTACCCTCTCTAAAATGTTAGAAGATAAGAGATTTTTGATCCGGTTAATACACAGTATCTATATAGTAACGAACCGTTAAAACAAAGTCTTTGAGAAATTTACCAAAGTTTCCGATATCAACCAGTTACGAAAATAATGAACCAAGGCTACTTCTGGTAAGCGTCGATGTCAAGAAGGAAGCGTCGTTGTATTTGATAGTTACGAAAAAGAGGATAGTGTCCGGAAAACTGAATATGGTCAGTATGGTCCTGAATACGCTAGAGGACCTAATGACCAGGAAGGATAATATGTTATTAACTATGATGAGGGGATTGAAGTTGACTTTTACTTGCAAGTGGATCGGTACTGTTAATTACGAATATACCAAATTACAGGTTGAAAATACCAGTCGAGGGTATCAAAACAAAATGAAAAACGAAGAGCAGAAAGGAGATGGAAATCATCTAACTACTAGTAGAGTTCGCTATTTCTGGGACGGCGGCATTATCACCAAATACTCCCGCTTAGGAGGGCCGTTATAGAACACCGTAGGTATTGGACTTCTGTCAAAAAATCTGATGTTCCACCTACGCGCGCTTTCATAGTGAATTCGACATCCAGTGTGAAGAATCTTTGCCTGCTGACTATGACGCCCTTGGGACAGAAAATGGGACTTGACTTTTCATGATAGGACCTTGTTTGATGAAAGGATGGCATTAATGATGAATGATTACGTTAACATTGCCAATAACCTCATCAAACTAGCAGAAGATAACAAAGTTGAAAGGTCTTTAATAGATGACATTTTAAAACAACAGGCCGATACTAGAAACTTTCCACTGGTAGACATTTGAAATCTTTAGATCTGGTTGAACATATGGTTTCAGTCGAACAGGTAATTAGAATAGAACTTAAGAAAAACGACACGGACACAATATCGAATAAAACTTTTGATTTTTCAAGAACCACAATAAGAAATCTGATAAGAGACGGCTATAATGAAACTCTAGACCAGGAAACTCAAATTCTAAAAGTGGGGACTCTGAACACCCAAGATGATATGATTTTAGTGGTCATGTGTCTACTGCAATATAATGTTTTTTTTCATTATCATATTCTTTTGATTTATTCTTTTTAATTCATCAAGTTATCCTGGCAAAAGCAAAGGGTAAAAGGAAAAATTGTAAATACCGGGATATCATAATAATTGCAAATACGGTGGAGCATAATTCCATTTTTGATCATGTCTTTGATCTGTATTTTACCTTTTCATAAACTAGTGTGTTTGGAGGAGTCCCCATTGGCAAGAGGAACGCAAAGGGAACTTGATAGTGTAATCGCAGCAAGAAAAGGTAACGGAGGCCACTGATTAATTGCTGCCATACTAGCAACAACGGGTATGAATATAGCTGCCGTTGCCGTATTTGACATGGTATTACCAATAATCATCGTAATAGAAACAATAATTATTACTATTGCTGGGAATGGCAGAATACTTAGTACTGATAATTTGGTCCCCAGATAGTCTGCAAGGCCTGATGTTGTGAACGCCAATGACAGAAATCCTGCACCCAGAATAAACAAAACACCTAGTGGGACTTTTTATGTAAAAATCAGACCAGTCTAGAAATTTTTTCGGTTCTATTTTTTGGTATCACAAAAGTGATACCGCCAAGAATTGCAATTACTGCAGTTTCAACATATGAATCATCACCCGCCTAATATGGAGCTGCGAACATCAATACTAGAACGAATAGTAAAATTATTAATTTAGCTTTTTGCTCTCTGTGATTTTCCCTAACTTTTCTTTTTCAGCTACAATTATCTTTTTGATGAGCATTTCATCGATTTGTCTTTTTCTGACTTGACTTGTAAAGTATATTATGGATATCATTAACATTGTAATTGCCAGTGAGTGTTTACCGAAGACCAAGCGCCGAAAGTAATTGTTTTGTCAAATAACTCTCGTATCTATTTCTGCATACATTAGATTAGGAGGAGATGCAATGAGTGTAGTAATACCTAATTGAAGAGGAGAATGCAACCCCTAGTAAAAGTATGACTTTAAACTTTTGTATCGACTTTAATCCCATTATCAGAAAGCAAGGACAAAATGGAAAAAACCATTGGAATAATCAGAATAGCAACTGTAGTACTCATAATAACTGTGAAAATTAAAGCCGCACAGATCATAAAGCCATGATTATTCTTTTGGGTGAATAACCGAAAATGCTGATGATGATCCCAAAACGCAATCTTTCGTTGCAAAACCAGATTTTTCAACTGCAAGAACGACCAAACACATCCCAATAGAAGAATAATTATTGGCCTTTATGATCCTGTTCCCACCACCCGTAGGGATAATACTCCCAGTTAAAGGGAACAGAGCCAGAGGTGCAATAGAGCGGTTGCATAAATACTAACTGCTTCGGTTATCCACCATACTACAAGCCAAAGTGTTATGCCAGCTACCAGTTTACCTTGCTCTGGTAAGCCTTCTGGGGTAGGGCTATCGAGAAAGATTAAGAACAAAACTGGACCTAGAAATGAGTCCAATTAGTTTAGTTTTGCTTACTTTGTGGAGCTGGAGGAACGGCTGTTCTGCAACCATGCTAGCATTATTTGACTCTAATATAAGTTAATAAAGCCCTATCATAAACAAGCAATGAAAGACCAAATGATTGGTCTAATAGCTGAGAGAGAGTTAGTTAAAGTAACATAATGCAAATGGATATTTGATTTATAACAATTTCTAAATATCCTCAAAAATTGGAGATTTTGAACAAAGTTGTAGGTAAAAAAAGTTGGTCATCAATATCGAGTCTTGTATGATGCTGTGTAAAGATTGTGATAATCTGAAAATGACTGAATATCTATTTCGTTTTTACAGAATGGTTAATTTGAGTCAAATTTGTTTCACATACCACCGAACTCGCAATGATATTAGTTCTCATAGTGGACCTGAAATAAAAAAGGTATGAACTATGTCTAATAATCAAAACTAAAATTGGCGAAAAAAAGTCTGTCATGGAGACGATTTTTACCCTCGGAAGGATAATTGTAATTAAGATGAAAAATAATGATTATTTATTTACAGATTAAACCTCAAAAAACAACAGTAACCACAGCTACGAGATTTCGCCAAAATAGAATTCGAATTGTATTTCTTTTATCAAGTTAATATTGTTCGTTGTCGATAGTGAAACGAAATTTGAAAATGATTTAATTTTCGCTATTGGTTAATCAAATTGTTAGTGATACTCAACAATTATACAGGAAATGAATTGATCCTATAACGAGTAATCAAATTACATGTATCTAAAATGGATTTTGTAAGACTAACCATACGTCAAAATTATACTGCCCTATGGTCAGATTCCAAAAACTATAGGAACCAGGATACTTGTTAACACTGTAACCAATATGATGGAAATAAAGTCTAGAGGCAGTCCAGCTCTCGCCATTTCTCTTGTAGTTACTTGTCCTGATGAATATACAATTGCATTTGGTGGAGTACCCACTGGCATGATGAAACCATAACTAACAGCAATAGTTATAGGTGCCATTAATAGTATCGGATTTAATCCCATTGAGGTTGCAAGAGATGCCGAGATAGGAAGTAATAGTGCCGCTGTGGCGGTATTACTTATCATTTCAGTTGGCAAAATCGCCAGCATCACAAAAACAAGCAATATTACAAAGTAATTGGCATTTCCTAAGAAACTAAGTTGATTTGCAATCCAATCACCCAATCCTGTGGATGTAAAACCATTTGCAAGTGCTAGACCACCTCCTATTAAGATAAGGACTCCCCAAGGAATTGTTACCGCAGTGTCCCAATCGAGCAGTTTCTTTGAGGATGTATGGTGATTGACTTTAAAACTGGATTTATTCTCTTTGTATGTCGTTTCATCAATATCCTTCTCATAGTTTAGTTGGCTGTTATAGCCTACAAACTCTTTGTAATCTTCATCATCCTTTCTGGAATATTGTTTTTTTCCAAAAACGGAAGGTATAAGGAATAACGATACCGATGATGCAATCACTATCATGGAATCGTCTATCATAGGTGTTATATCTTTCCAAAGTAACCCACGCGTAATCCAGGCAGCTATAGTAATAATAAATATGAAAGCGACTATTTTTTCATCTCGAGTTATGGGACCGAGGTCCTTGTAATTTTTTGTAATAATATCCTTTTCCCCAAATATATCCGATTTGAAATTAGTAATTTTCGATCCCATTCTTATGAGAAATACCCATAATATTACAAGGGAAAGTGCACTAATTGGCAATCCCAAAAGCATCCATTGTCCAAAAGTAACTTCTACTCCCGCTATGGAATCCGCTAAAGATGCAAATATTGCATTAGGCGGAGTTCCAATAAGTGTAGATACGCCACTAATATTTGCAGAATATGCTACAGCAAGTAACAAACATACGATGAACTTGTGATGCTTATCTTTATCTTTAATTAGAGAAATCACTGCTAAAGCTATTGGGAGCATAAGTATAGCTGTGGCAGTATTGCTCATCCATGCTCCTAAAAACCATGTTACTATCATAAATGATAACACAACAAATTTTGGATCTGTCCCAAAAAAGCGCAACAACCTGTATGCAAATCGTTTATGCAAATTTGATTTTTCAACGGCTTTTGCAAGGAGGAATCCGCCCAAAAATAAGAATATAATACTATCTGTATAATTGCTGGATGTTTCTGAAAAAGTGGTAACTTTTAAAGCTGGAAATATTACAAGTGGCAATAAAGCTGTAACGTATATGGGAGCAGCTTCAGTAATCCACCATACTGCCATCCATACCGTCGTAGCCAATACAATTTTAGAAGAAAGGGACAGATCCCCACTTATATGAGGGGTTGGTATTAGAACTACTATTAAAAATAATGCGGGTCCTAAGAATACACCGATTATTTTGGTCAGATTTTTGACTGCATCATAAATCAATGTAATTAAAGCAACATAATATAACAGAGTTTGTCCATTATATTATATCAACGTTTGTCTGATAATACATATGAAAAGTCTGTTCTTCTATGTATTTGAACATGAAACAACTTGTCCTTAAGTTGCAAAACCAAGAGGGTCCACGCTTATTTCAAATTCATATTTTATTTTATGTTTAAAAACAAAATAGTTTCCATAATTTGGGAGCAACATTTTTATTCTAAAAATGATGAAAATATTTTATATTCCATTCTAAAAACATATAACGAACAAAAGGACAATATTCGAACAAAGTCGCTATTTGGGTTACCTTTATTGAGGCTCAATACTCTCCAAAGTTATTGATAAATTATTTAACACATGAAGAGAATTACAAGAGGCTTAGCGTAGCAAATTTAATATTAAAATCACACAATAGAATCTAAAACTCAGTCTATTTTTTATTCTTTTCTAACGTTCTTGCTCCATATGGTTTCTTGCATTTGGTAAATGCGATAGGTAAGGTATCTAGGGTTTGGACGTATCTATCCTGTCTTTATTGTCATGATAAACGAAACCACAATTTTCACATTTTACTATTGGAGTGTTGTAACCAAGACCCATCCCTCCAACTGAACATTGAAAATCCCCACAATCAACAGCCACAAATGAATGGCAGAAATCTCATTCTTACTGAGGATTTACCCCATCCTTCGGTAACGTAATTTCCATCATTACTTAGCTTTCTTTTTCAATTCAATGATTGTTTGGGGCTTTTCTGAGATACATATAATTAAATGCCATGAATTACTATATGCTATTTTGAGTATATATTAAATAATTTATAATGCTTCTATTTAGTCAACTGTATTATTTTTCTGTATTATTGTTTAAGTTTATCTTCATCATCTAAGCAGATCTTCATTCCTTCTGCGTAGCTTCTATTTTTTTACATCTTCATTTTATTCCATGCTATTCTTGTCAATCACATTCACAGTAATTGGTTTGTGGCATCCAAAAGAACATGTTTTACTCATTGATTTTCACTTGCCATTTTTGACTGTTATTGCCTTACCGATTCTAGAAAACATAAATGCATTGTAGGGAGGAATAGTTACAATTTCATTTATTCTAATTGGTTTAATGAATAGATCATTTACTCGGGCAACACAATTTTTCATCGTCATACCGATGTATATATCCGCATTGGGATTTATGTTACAGGAGTTTTAACTTCTACTATTTCTCAATTCTTGACATTTATTTAAACTAGGTAACAATGGCTATTACTTTAAATAAATTAATTCTATAATAATCTGATAAAGGCATAGGACAGCCTTACAATGGAGAAAAAATGCTACTATTATGACAGCCATCATAAGACCATGGAAAAGTTGCTTTCCTATACCTTTGTTTTTGAATATCTATTGGTAATATAAAAAAACAACTATCAAAGATATAACTTTTTATCAATATCTTCTAAATCTACAGGTCTAAATTAATTCGAAGTAGTTGATGTTGAATAGTCAGCCTTTTTGCCTCTCTTTAATTTATTACAAATATCGTTTATCCACTTGCCAAAATTCATCGTTGTTAATAACAATAATAAGGTGAATTCTATTTAAACAAGCTATCTATGAGGAACATTTTTGTTTTATCTTACCATCTAATTTTATCTTGGGTACATCTTCTAATGCATTGACAAAATCTATACTTGCATACAAAATCTATAGTCTCATGATAATCACAGTATAATTACCTCTCTTTCCTTTTTCCTACGGTTTCATCTCAATTCAGAAATGCGGGACTGAGTACATTTAGCCTACCACATTTCTTGTAGAGATTGCACGCAAGCGCCGAAGAAGTAGGAAAGAGCGGAAAGATGTCGAATGTTGCTTGGTTCGTTCTTCTTTGGTTCGTTCGTTTGCTTCATTCCAAAAAGCTATTAGGTTATTGTTTATATTGCTACTGTTGGCATTGTTCATTATTCTTCTTTTTTACCACATACTTGCAATATGGAATACGTATTCATGCTGTTCTTGCTCACTTATCCTAGGTCAACTCAGATAAGTACTCTAAAAAGTTTATCATAGTATTTAACCAATGATCATATTATTACAGTGATTATTCTCTAAATTGGCATTGTTATTACTCTTTGATCTTGCTATCCCACATCTTGATAAATCTGATGTGTTCGCATACATGTTTTGCATTGTAAGTATTATGGAAGGTGCAGTATAATGTTCGCTTTCCTATCATAACTTCAATATCATAACTTAGCTTATTATCTCTAATTACAATAACGTGACCATGACGGTATTTGACATAATAGTCTTGGTCCAGTTTACTCTTACTAAATTTAACATATTTTGATTTACTCATTTATTCTTATTCTCACATCTTTTTCATGTTGATCTTTCATCCATTTCCCATACAATATCTTGATCTCTGAATTTATTTTCGTCATGCAAAACAGAGGGATATAACTCCACACACATCTCATAATTAATAGTGATAGGTGACTCAAGAAATTCTGATAAATCCTTGTCTATACTCCTTCTTAGAATGAGAAATGATGACCATTCCAATACATTCAAGATCTCCATGAATGCCACTTCTCTCAGCGTTTGTAGTTGTTTAGTATAATAACCTGACTTCTTTTCCTCCTCCTGAAGCTCTTGTTGTTTTAAAGTTGATTCCAATGTTTTAGTATAATTTATTTGGGCGTTAGAATACAGCACTAAAATATCATTTACTAGTTTATACTGTTCTGATTTTTTTTTGTTTTACTAAACGT
>JARFXS010000102.1 GCA_029194465.1 Candidatus Nitrosocosmicus sp. | reverse complement strand
AAGTTTTAAATCTCCTTAATAGTAAAGAATTACCAAAAACGAGAGAATCACTTATTACCCATCCTAAAGCTGCCAAAGCAGGTGTCAATATTAAAGAATTTGTAAACCCAAATAACAAACCAGCAGTTATAGGAATAGTTATAGAATTATAGGCAAAAGATATTGCTAGATTCTGTTTTATTTTTTTTAACGAGTATTGAGCTAATTGTAGTGTGAACAAGATATCAGATAAATTATTTTTTATCAAAATAATGTGTCCTGCTTCCTTTGCAACATCTGTTCCTGATCCAATTGCTATTCCGACGTCGGCTTGAGTTAAAGCTGGCGCATCATTTATACCATCTCCAATCATTGCTACAATGCGATTTTCTTTTTCCTGTAAATTCTTGATTTTTTCTACCTTTTGCTGCGGTAGCATTTCTGAAAAAACGTTTTCTATACCTATTTGTTTGGCTATAGCTTGAGTAGTTCTTTGATTATCTCCACTTAGAAGAATTACTTCCTTTCCCATTGTTTTAATTTTTTTAACTATAGATATGGCATCTTCTCTTACGGTGTCTGCTACTGCTATAAGACCAATTAATTTTTGTTCTACAAAAATTGTTACTACGGTTTTGCCTCCTGACTCTAATTCGGTTATTTTTGATTCCAATTCTTTAGGAATTTTAGATTGAAAGCGTGGAAAGAAGTTTTCATTAATTTTGATAATATTCTGCGTATTCGAGCGTGGACTTGTAATCAGTATCTGTTTTTGGTCATATTTAGCCACAACTCCATGACCAGTAACCGTATTAAATTCAGTGACTTCAAGTAAGGCTATTCTTTCTTCTTTTGCCCTTTTTACAATTGCTTGTGCTATTGGATGTTCTGATTTTATTTCTGAAGAAGCTGCTATTTGCAATAAATAATATTCATTATATCCGTTATTTGGAATAATATCAGTTATTTCGGGTCTGCCTTTGGTCAATGTACCAGTTTTGTCAAACACTACAGTATCAACAGAGGCTAATCTCTCAAGATAAATACCACCTTTTACTATGATACCTTGTTTAGCAGCTTTGCCAATAGACAAAGAGACAACCATGGGAGTCGCGATACCTAAAGCACATGGACATGATACCACCAATATAGTAGCAAATACAGTTACAGCAAATTGAATTGACATTTGGGGTATTAATAACCAATAAAGAGAAGAAATTATTGCAATTGAAAATACAATGGGAATAAAATACTTGGCACATCTATCTGCGATCTTTTGAATTGATGGTTTGTTTGATTTAGCCTTTGATATCAGGTCTATGATACTTGCTAATACTGTTTGACTTCCTACACTGGTAGCTTTTACTTGAATGTATCCATTTTTGTTTATGGTTCCTCCAATGACTCTGTCATTTACTCTTTTTTCAACAGGAATTGATTCGCCTGTAATCATTGATTCATCCACAGATGTCTCTCCATAAGTAACAATCCCATCTGTTGCAATGTTTTCGCCAGGCTTTACAATGAATATATCATTAGTCCTTAAATCATCGACTTGGATTTCCTCTTGTTTGCCATTCCCTCTCACTAGAATTGTCTTTTGTGGTTTTAGAGATACTAGTCTCCTAATAGATTCAGATGTAGTTCTTAGTACCCTACTTTCAAGGTATTCTCCAATTGTAAATATTGTTAATACGGATGCAGACGCTTCAAAAAATCTTACATCTTGATTAGTTAAAAGAGCAATTAAACTATATAGATAAGCTACCGATGTGCTTAATACTACTAATGTGTCTACTGTAAAGCTTTTTCTTTTTTTAATTGAATTGTAAAATCGCTTGTAAAATGGTCTCCCCAATAAGAATTGAATAGGTGTAGCTAAAAAGAGGAAAATGAAACCAATAAGTAAACTATCCTCAACTATATTATAAAATTCTAATAATTCTAATAGTATTAATGGAATAGTTAGTGTTAATCCTATTAGGATCAATATTCTTGCTTGTTTGTCTTCTTTCCTCTCTCTTTCCTTTTGTATTTGCTGTTTTTCAAAAGAGTTTTCCGATGCTTCTATTGATGGTGATGTTACTTGCGATAGTTCTGAACTACAAGAACAACCACAGAAACAATTATCATCAGCCTCAATTAGATTTTCGATATTGTCTTCTGTTTTTTGTATCAACTTATCCTTAATATTTCCTTTTAGAATGTCAGAAGATAAGGTAAACTTTCTTTTCAATTTGTGTTTTCCTTCTTTTTCTTAATGTCAACCAAAGAGTCATTATTGTAATTTACACAATTATACAACCCACTAATAATCTCAGTCAAAACTGAGTCACTTTCCTTTAATAATCGCGCTACTTGTTCATTATTTAATTTGTAAAAGACGTTTTTTCCTTCTCGTCTATTTCTAACTAGACCACAATCAAGCAGACAAGATAGATGATTTGATATATTGGATTGGTTTTGGCTAGTCTCCTTCACTATTTCTGAAGTAGTTTTTTCTCCACCTCTTAGACATTCTAGAATTGATAGTCTGGTGGTATCAGCCAAACCTCTAAATAGCTTGGCTTTAAGAGATAACCTCTGAATATTAATTGATATATTATCACTCAATGATATGTTAATGTGTTAATGTTAGATACTAAAACTTTTGGGCGAGTCTATAACTTAAACTAATAAAGAAAAAACATTAGAACAAATCTTTCTATACAATTGTTCGATTCCATCGTGGTCAGAATCTTACAATTGTAAACCTGTCATATTTAATACGGGTATACTAACTTTAGGTCAGTGAATTAAGTGGGTACAAAGAAAATTAAAACAAATAACAATCATAATAATAAGAAAATATTAAACAAAAGCAGTCAAAAATCAAAACTTATTGTAGTTGCTATAACCATCGCTGTTGTTAGTATAGGAATACACATGATTTTATTACTCAGCCATCATGAATCTTAATTCCCAATGGAAATCGAACAACCTATTAGATGCAAAATATTATAGGCTGAAATAATGAATAATATAGGTATGTCAATAAAATGTGCTGACTGTGGTTGCGACCCGCAGGACTGTAAGAGAAGAGAATGTCCTCATTGTACTCTTGAGGTTTGTTGCTGTTTACCATCATCCTCAACTAACAATTTAGAGAAATAGTCGACTAATACCACTACCATCCACGTTTGAACATCCAGATTCAACACCCTTAGTTTAGGCAGAACCTTTTATTACAAAAAAAAGTTTACTACATAATAGTTATTACATCTGTTAATCATATACTACAAAATGAAAATGTCAAGATGCGTTAATGTATACTTTTACTATGAGTAAAGCTGTGATTATTGTGCTACTCTTGTCTGACTGCCAATTTTATGTCACAAGATAGCGAGTATGCAAAATGGATCTGCAACTTATGCGTTGACATCCGTGAAGCATATGCTCTGGAGTGTTAAGAAGCATGCCGATATGGACCCTTGTCAAAAGTGCATACAAACCTATAGAAATGGTGCTAACGAATTCAGGAGAATGCGTTAGATTGATAACAGATGTAGTGCAATTCCATATTAAATTCTTATCAGATTAATTACTTCCTTTAATGCACTGACGCGTTATGTAAGAAGGATTTGATGCACTCTCAAATAAAGTGTAAAATCACTTCAAAATCTCGTTATAGATATTCGTCTTGTTGTTATTATTTTCAGTACATACTAGAAAGAAGAACAAGTTAATATAATGTTATTTTGTTTCCAATATTTTTGTAAAACGCGCAATCACATTTATAAAAAAGCTAGTATAGAAATTGTTGGTAGATTAACATCACGAATTATTAAACTGAATTTGGTCAGTAAGAGAAACATAAGAAAATATTTAATTTAAGGATAGAGGATTAAACACATGGATTCTAAGACCAACGAAAATAAATCTAGTGCAGCATTTTTCTTGTCTCTAGCAGCAGGGATTTTAATATTATTTGCAAATATGATGCCCTTGATGTCCTTTTCAGGCCTCCAATGGAATCCTATGAATTGGATGTCTGCGATGAGTGAAGGTGGTACTATGATGCATGGCGATGGTGGTATTATGATGCAGATGCAGCAGCCATGGCACGGAATGTGGTTAACAAATCCTTGGTATCTTTACCTTTTATTAGTGTCTGGTATCATAATTTTGATTGGAGCTACAATGTTAAACAAAAATCCTCATCTGACTCTAACAGGAGCGATACTTGTAATTGTATTTTCCATATTTGGACTATTCGGACCAGGAATATCACTATTGGGAGGGATGTTTGGAATAATTGGTGGATTACTAGCTTTAACTCAAAGAAATAGAAGAATAAGGAACGATTAAATCTAAAGAGAATTTTGAAGCCTTATCCATATCACTGTTTGATTTAGTCCTGTTTTTTTTCTCAATATTCCGATGGTACTATTGGGGCTTAAGTCAAATATGGAAAGAGTACTTTTTGACTTGCATATTATATAATAGAAAAGATTTTGAAATGAAATAGACAAATGTTTTTGATTAAATACGAGTCTAATCGACTTAAAAATTTGTCTTTATGGAGCTAGAACCATGGATTAGAGACAATGATATGGATTAGAGGTCGGATGAACAAAGCCAATATTTTACAGATATTAAAAGAATTGTAATCATTTAGTTAATAATATAGATACATATGTACTTCTGATAACATAATCACAAGATTATAGGATATTAGAATAGATTAAAAATTCAGTTTTTTGCCATGTTTATTTTTACCAAGTTATGCTCTCATACGGTAAGATTAACAACAACCTCCTCTACCTCCGCTTCTTTCTTCTCTTCTTTGTCTGTTCATCCTATCTTGTTCTTCCCCTATTGTTTTACGTTCAGTATATTGTAGAGCATGTTCTTCAGAACAAAAATACTTTCCAAATCTTTTAATTCCTGATTCCTTTTCAACATCGATACCACAAATTGGACAGTGATGTTTTAACCATAGCATGGATACTATATACTACATAGATATAATTAACAATGTATCTTTACAATTGTAAAATAACAGCAAAAATAAACAAAGATAATGTAATTAATGAACTACAAGTACTGGACAATTAGCTAATTCTGATACTTTTCTAGTAACACTACCGAGTGCTTTTATCTTTGACATACCTTTTAATCTACGACTAGCGCCCATAACTATAATATCTGTCTTATTGGTGTTGGTAAATTCCAGAATTTTTTCTGCGGCATTCCCAGTTAAACATTTACTATCAACTTCCAGAATTTCTTTGTCGTTCTTTAATTTTTCAATTATATCTTTAGCTCTTTTATTCCAGCCCTTTTCAAGAGCTTTGCCTATTTTACTTCTTGCACTCTCAATTAGGACCCTATCATTACCTAAAATTAATGATGCTGGAACCTCAATATTATCAATAACATGTATAAGTGTTAAACGGGCTTTCAATTGTTTTACCAGCTCAACCGCTTTTTCAATTGCTTTTTCCGACGATTCGGTAGCGTCATCTGTTACTATTACATTCGATATCATGCTTATTCTTATCCTGCTCGTTTATATTAACTATAGATAGACAATACCTAGGATTGTTATAATAGATTGGAACATTATTACTTTTCAATAAAAACAGTATCAACTTTAATTGATAATGCTGAAATACAACAAAAATCAATATAAATATTGAGTAACATCATGTAATTTACCATTATATCACTAAAAAATAATCTGAACGCAATTTATATACGGGTTGAAGATAAATCTATTGAACTTTTTAGTGTTATAAGATGGTATAAATAAACGAATATTAGTTCGTTATATGTGTCATATGTGCATTTCATTTCATCTCAGATAGACACCCCTATACTAGCTTACATTTGTAAAGGTAGGTTGTTAAATATGTTAATAAATATTAGAGTGTAAATGGCAAAAGACCCAGTTTGTAATATGAATGTGGATGAAAAAACTGCAAAACATGTATCAGAAATTAATGGCAATAAAGTATACTTATGTTCTGCTGCTTGCAAACAACAGTTTGAACAAAATCCATCAAAATATGGGTATTGAAGCAAATCAAATCGTGAACAAGATACATATCATCTATCCATCCAACTCAGATTTTCCTTCATATCTTTTTTTGATTGATTCTATTCTACCACGGTATTTTTGACTATAGCCTGATTTACAAGAGGTACAGCAAAAGAATCTTTCAATATTTGCAAACTTTAGGACCTTAGGTTTACCATGGA
>JARFXS010000009.1 GCA_029194465.1 Candidatus Nitrosocosmicus sp. | reverse complement strand
GCTATAACCAAAGTGATTTCTGAATGAATGAGAACCTAATATGAATTTTCTATCAATCAATTTTCAAAGTCTTGTTCGCTACAATTATGCCTATCAGTAACATAGAAGTAGCAAAGATAAATAGGTATGAAAAATACATCCAGTTAACAGAAGCGATACTACCCGAAATAATTATCTCTCTTCCAAAAGTCGACGAAAATGAAACGGGATTTATGTTTGAAATTGTTTGCATCCAAGGTGGAAAGGATTTTCGCTCGTAAATGAAGCTAATAACTACGAAACATTAGGAATTGGGATTTATGAAATTAAGCTACTACAGTAGGGATTTATGATCTAGACTTTCTTAGTCAAAAATAGATATGTGAGCCAAACAGGTAGGAATAAAAGCTTCTAAAAGCAGTTATTCCGATATGTCTAGATGTAATACTTGGTGCAGCATTACACCAATAAAAACGATTGGAACTTGTAGCATTCCACGAGTTGGAAGCTCCCAATACTTTTGATAAAATATCGTATGATTATGAGTAGTGTGACTAATATGTTAACTATAAGATATCCGGATTTTTATCTTGAATGAGACTTAGTGAACTAAACATTCCTACAAACAACATCGAAGTTGAAAGCTACCAGCTAAAGAAATGCTATATCAATTATCAGAAAAAATCCTCAAGAAAGGATCTTGGTGCGGAAGCAAAACTGCTCCCCAAAAAATTATCATGTAATAAAGGTTGGATATATAACACGATTATGGCTGGACTTCTAAATGTAGTTTTTATTTCCGCCTATACAATCCACTAAGCTGATTTAATATTTTGATCATTCTTGTCTTGGCTTTGTGTTAATTTGGGCGATTCTATTTTTTAAAATCATTGGTATCTTCTTCTATTTCTTTAAATCTTTTCCAGTAAGTTCTGAAAGCTGATTCCAAATTTGGCTTTTCTATCTTTAATGAATTAATAATGGCTGACTGAACTCTGCAATTTTTAGAAATTAACTCGATAAAATAGTTTCAGCACTTCGACTTGTACGTAACCTTAAAGCGCGTTTCCATCGTGTTCTTCCCATTGAATCGGTATTTTCTAAATCTGTCCAACTATTTCTAGTATCCATTGATCTTTCTAAAATCTTGTAATCAAAATATGAGAAGAAGTCAATTTCTACTTATTCCCCGTTGGCTCTGGACTTTAGCTGTTGTGGTGAGCCGCTAGCTACAATTTTCCCATTATTAATTATTGCGATATCGTCACACAATGCATCAGCTTCTTCGATATAATGAGTAGTTAATAGTATTGTGACTCCGTATTGCTCATTTATCTTCCTTATTAGTCTCCAAAGCAGTCTTCTAGAACTTGCGTCTAGTCCAATGGTTGGTTCATCCATAAAAAGTACTTTGGGATCATGCAAAAGTGCCATGATTATTTCTAATTTCTTTTTCATACCAGTCGAAAATTTTCCAACCTTCTTGTTGTCTTTTTCATCCAATTCCAAGTATTTCAATAAGTCTATTGCTTTTTTCTTCCAAGTATTGTTAAGACTGTGTAACTTCGCTTGAATCCAAATATTCTCCATTAAGGTAAGCGAGTCATCTAATATAACTTCTGATGAAATCCAGCCTATATTCTCTTTCACTCTTAAGGAATGAGTAGTAACATCATATCCGGCAACCATTGCTCTCCCTTGGGTTGGTTTAGATAGGCCAGTTAACATCTTAATCACCGTAGTCTTACCGGCTCCATTTGGACCCAAAAGGCCAAATATACTTCCACTTTTGATTTTTAAATCTATTTGATCTACTGCCGTTTGTGACCCATATACTTTAGTGAGTCCAGTACATAATATTGCATTTTCATGAATACTAGAGGTATAATTAACCAGAGGTCAAAATCACACTTTATGTTCAATCTGAGGTGATAAATATGTTCATCCTTGATTTTTTTTAAGGTGTACCGATAACCATAAACCAACGAAAAAATCTAACTTTTGATTTTTTCTATCTCTAATATTGAATAATAAATTTTCACCTTGTAGAGGTCATCTATAGGATGTATATCACCAGTGTTTGATACATGTTCATAAATGGAGGAAGGTTGTCTAATTGATTTCGAGCATTTTATTTTTTCATGGGATGTTCTTTTTTTGGACGAATGTATTTACTGTTTATCATACCATTCTAGTTCCGAAGAGGAGGAGAGAATATTTTAAATGAACTCACAAACTTTTGAGGTATCATTATTTCTTTTTTAAATCATCGCATGACATGATCAACATGTCTAATCAATAATTTGTCCTAATGCTTCTTCTGAAAACCGTTTTCTCTATCTATGATCAACCAATGGGGATGTATCTGATGGCTAGTGTCCTATTCTTTTGATAAATCTTCTGAAAACAAGCGAGAAAAGCTTATTTTGGCAAATTGAAGATGTATTACGATATTCTGACTCTATTTCTACGAAACGAACTGGCTAGTTATATTCATATTACTTTTGCTTTTAGTATATTGTCGCATCTCTATTTCTAGGAATTATTATCAGATTTGTTGGGTCTTCACACTCTAACAGTTATAAATTGGGACCATTCAACAAATTAACTATAATTGGAAATATGAATGGAAATGACCTTAAACAGAGCATAGGTGATGGATGGTATTTTTTTATTGATATCGTTGGCTCTTCTGATCCTAATTTATCAATATCAAGTCAATTAGAAAAGATAAACCGACTTAAAGACTTAATTTCAGGATTTCTAGATACTCAAAAACATCCCGAAATATACAAGTCATTCACAGGAGATGGAATGTTGATCGTTTTCTTGAAATATGACCATCCATTGGAACTTTCAATTCATATTCATGAAAATATAAGACAATACAATTTATCTGTAGAAAATAAAGAACAGATTTTCGTACGGATAGGAATAGGTTTCGGATCTTTTCTTTCCTTCCAAGATGGTGTACATACAGAATTTGCACCATGGGGTCATGAGTTAGTTCTCGCCAGAAGAATAATGGATATTGCAAGGCCAAATCAAATATTGTTAACTGATTATGCTTATCAAAAAATAAAAAACGATTATCTTTTTGACAAGAATAAATTCGGGTTGACTTTATACGATAAAGGCAAAATCATGTTAAAACATCACAATGAACTAGAAAATGTATACTCGTTTTACAAGAGGGATGAATATGGAGATAATTCTGATATCGAATTTAATTTGGATCTTAAACCCTTTATTCAATATGAAAAATTTGCTGATGACTTTGTAGCTCCCATACAAAATTTCTGTGAAGCAAGGTTTGTAACAATTCTAAATAAATTCAAAGAATTAACCAATCCTTCTAAGGGGTTAGAAATCGGATTACTTTCAACGGGCCTGATATATAGGGTTTTATTTGAAAATGGCCAGGAGTATGTTTCTGCAACGTACTTACCTCCAGGACAGTACTGGGATTTACAAAATAATGATCCTTTAAATCTTTTGAGTCATCAGGAAAAATCGTTAGGACGACTAAAGCATCTGGCTTCAAACAAGAAAAATTATAGGTTTCTTATTATGGAAAAAGAAAAGCTGGATGAAGATATCCGAGTGAATCAAAATAGTTCATTACTTTTCATAAAATGGCATTCCGAAAATAATGTAAATTTATTCTATGTTGATCTCTCGGACATAGATAATATCTTAGTAAAGTATCCCAAAATAGTACACAACGTGGGACTTGGGTTTTGGTCTGGAAAATATGTACTTCAATTTGGCCCAATCCTGAAATATATTAATCCCAAGGATCAGAATCATCCATTGACTAGGCGAAGGTTCTGGTTGCATCCTTTTGGCAGTGAAACCTTTAATCAAAGTAATCAATTTTTTGATGAACTAATCGGATTAATTGAGACTAATAAGATGATAAGAATTGATCATAACTATTATAACAAAATTATTAATGGAAAAAAGGTTTAAGAACCAGAATTTTGTTATTTACTTTTCAATTTTTCTGATATGCGGATCATTTACTCATTGCATTATTAATTTATTACCAGTAGGCTACAAACCTGCTGATTTCAAGTTTTGGGATTTAGTAACGCCTTTAATAAACATGATCATAACTAGATTGGTCTTCACAAATTAATGATCGATTAAACGACCCTTTGACATTTCTTCTTAACAATTTTAAACAATCAGTAAAATAAACCTCCTTTTTGCTCTGTTTTCTCTTTTGCTTTTGTCATTAAAGGCAATTCTGGCTCTGCTGGGATGTGCATATACGATCACAGCCTAATTCATGTCTTCCATGAAAATCCAATAAAAAAAATACTTTTATTGGATATCAGATTTACCTACCATATGGATTTTGTAAATAATAATATTAAGAGACTTGGCCCTAGATATCCTGCTAGTCCCAATGATTTATACCAATTACCAAAGAAGAATCTCTCCGAGCTCGAACAAATACACGATCAACTAATTTCATCAATAAAATTTCGTATGCAAAATCTGCCTAACGAGGATAGTAATCAAAATTTTGAGAAAATGGTAAACCAGATGAGAGGACAAGATGTTTCTGCAGTTTCAAATTTAACCAAAGACTTCTTAAAAACAACCAGAAAAAATCTAAATTAATAAAATATACGTAGACATTTTAATGCGCTCAGTAGCATATCTAACATAATTTTGTTCTTTTACGAAATATTTTCTAGTGAAGTTCGATACTTCATCCAATGTACTTTATAAATATAATATTAGATTCCAAAGAATCAAATTTTTTCAAATATATACGTTAATTCATTATAATTTATTAATCTTCCATATTTTTAGTCCTTTCTTTTTCAAATCTTTCTTCTATATTTAGAATAGAACTTAAGGTTTTATCATGTTGTTTATCGAGTCTTTCTATTTTCTTGAGTATGGTGAGGTGCAATTCTTCCAAATCTTCAATTTTTTTTATTACTTCATCTTGTTTTTCAGTAGTTTTCTTTTGTCTGTAATAAATCCACCAGGATATTATTACACCAATTATGGCACCAATAACTACACCTAAATATGTACTTGAGGCGTTTGTCATATCTACACATCCGGTTGAAATTTCCGGTATACATCCATAAATTGATAGAATAAATAGTTGAATCAATAGGTTAGTTAAAAATAAACAAGTTCTTTTATTTTAAGTTCCTTTTTTTGACTATCAAGGATCTTATCTTGAATCGAGTTTGTTATTTTCATTTTCTTGTCAATTAGGTGTCTATATTAGTACGGCTGAGTTCATGCCTATCCAATTTATGTAATTTTTCCTAAAAACAAGTTATTTTATCGTCAAAAAATGATTTTAGACATTTTACTTGATAAATAAGCCTTTTCTTTAAAATAATTGCAAGGGTTTGATCCGGCTCCGCTATCGCGTTCTGTGAGTTATCTATATTCACTAGGCGATGCCATTTCGTAATAAAGACATTTATATGATTTTGTTGTTTATAATATGTTTTGTCATCTGAAATTATTGGTTCAAAATTATCCGTTCGTTCTAAAAGTGATCTTATTGATAAAGTGTTTGACGCCATCACCGTAAGCGGCGAAGAAGGTGTTTTTCAAACCGAATTGTGCAAACTTTTCTCGCTAGATAGTAGAGATGGTTCAAGACTAGTAGGAAATTTGGAAAAACAGTCATTAATTACACGAGAAAAAGCACTTTATCGGGGTAGATGGACGTATAAACTGGTCGTGAAAAAGACTATTTCTATGGATGCTGAAGAACAAAAACCTATAGACGTAAGTATGGTCGAAGGTGCACCTTGTCTTTGTTGTTCTTACCAACATCTTTGTTCAAATGAGGACGAATCAAATCAATACAGTCCAGCTAAATGTCAAATCATCGAAGAATGGATTGTAACATCTTTTGATAAATTTATTTTAACTCAGGAAGAGCAACCATCATCAGAACAAGAATTTATTTAGAATAGTCTTATTTTATTTTTATCTGATTCAACTTCTCAAAAAATACTAGAATTGACATGGAAATGGAGATTTACCATGTTGCATTAAATATTTTTGGAGCTGAACTAAATCCTGATTCTATTATTGCATTTCCATCAATTGTCCATTCGATATTTTGTAGTGATTGATTATTATTCCTTATATCTGACATAATTTTTTGATCAAGAGCCGGTGTTTCTATCTCTGAACTAATGTTAGTATCTGTATTTGACAAAAGTTGGGGTCTACCATTAAGAGGTATGTCAATATATGACTTTGTAAAATTTCCAATTAGTTCTCCGTTAGCATCCAATTGATAATCAATTTTTGAGGTAGTTAGCGCTTGACTTGTTGGATTCTTTATATTAAATACGACCTTTAAGGTAGCAATATTATCTTCAGAAATATCTTCTAATTCTATATTCTTTACCGTTATGTTGACGGCACTTAAGTCAGGTAAGGTTATTGTTAATATTAAAGGTAATAATACAATGACTCCTACGATAACCGTAACTGTTCCTATTAATACTAATCTGCGTCTACTTAAAAACAATACTCTATCGAATTGATCTGTAAAGTATTGGTATTAAAAAACTTTGTTTATAATAATATATTATAGGATACAGAAATCACACTATCCAATGTTTATTCTTGATCCATTAGTTACATGGATTCATCTAGTTTTTTCTTCAATATGGGTAGGTGGATCTATTTTTCTAGGGATTGTTCTGGCACCTCTTCTTAAGAAGACTATGCCTGATGTCAACAAGAGAATTTCATTCATGGTTGTGGTAGGGCGTCGATTCAACTACCTAGGTGGGGCCTCATTGATTATACTAGTCATTACAGGCGTGTATAATGCTAGACCGTTTTTGGATCAACCTTACTTTCTATTTGAATCCACATATGGATATATTCTCTTAGCTAAAATAATATTAGTAATTGTGATGATTATTGTTTACGTTATTCACATTTTACTTCTAAACAAGAATGTTGAATCTCGCATTCTAAAAAGAGAAGTTCCCGATAAATATTTTTCCTATTTAAGAAATAAAATAATCCTATTAGGTAGAATAACTGTTGGTTTATCAATAGGAATATTGTTTTTGGCTGCATTACTAGATAGGGGTGGAGTAGGAAGCATCTAAATACGTACAAAAACATTTGAAACCTCAGGTATATCTATTCTGTAACATCACGGTCCTGATAGTTTCTCCAATCTTTTCATCATTATCTATTGAAACCACTACACCATTTTTAGACTTTGGGAGAAAATCCAAAATTACTGTTTTTTCATCGACGAGCATTTCAATATTAAGAATTTTTCTAGAGACCGAAATATCTTTGATTTCAATATTTCGACCACTTAGACTATTAGTACTTTCACTTGATTGAGTCATCAAGAGATGTAGTGTTTGGATGAATGAATCTAACAAATTGAAAGTCAATCTGGCTTCCTTCTCAATCAATTGAAGATTTGAGTCATCTTGGGAATTTCTAGCTTGTTCGTCTACAAACTTTATCCCATTTGTTGGATGCTTATTTGTATTCCAGTTGATTTCATTTGTATCTGTACTTAGTTTATCAAATGTTTTCACAAAATCTGGAATAATTGACTCTAAGGATATGTCTATTGTATACTTGTCAGTAATCTTTATCTTGACTCTTACTGTATGATAATTGAATTCATAACCAAAGAACTTAGTAAATATCATGGGCTTACCATATTTTACTTTGTGAATATCACATCCGTCAATCCTGCTTATTACCTCCTTGAAATATTTCAAAGATGTGAGGTTCTTTTCAAGACAATTTAGTTTGGATATGATTATCAGCTTCATAATTTTTGTAAAGTAGCTGTGAAATTGCTCGGGATGTTCTCTAAAATCATATCTTATTTCTTCAATTGCCAACTAGCTAATTCAACTAGTTAGAATTTTTCTTTTTAACTGTTTGGTTTCTGTCAATTTGAATCCAATTCAACCATCATATAGGTACATTACTATCTTGCGTATAATTTACAAGCAAATCGTAGTCAAATTATACATTTTATTTATGGTTTGTACCATTTTGAAAATCTATCCTGATCTGTTAATCTATTCTTAAATTGTCTGAGTATGAATCCGATTACTACATGATTTTTATAGATAAAAGCTATGGCTATGGTTACTATGCCTACTATTACAAATCTGCTACCTATTAGTCTCAAACCTTCTGTAAATTCGTTTACAACCAAATCAATAATTATAAATGCTAAACCAAAAAACATAACTAATATTCCTATCGTTACGAATGCTTTGAATAGTGGTAAATCATTCTTGGTCGAAATCTTATCCCACACTCACTAATGTATATATTTATACATTGTCATAATTATGTCTATTTATTATCCGCTTCTTTTTATGCAAAAAAGTTGGCGAGTCTCTTTTCAAATTGCTCTAAAAACCTGACTCAATAGGATTAGCGGGTTTGATTAGCTCCCTTAATAAGATGGTTGCGTAAGATCCTTTTGGTACTGAGAACCCAACTAGCAGTGAGTTCTCTTCTATTTTATGTTTGAAGTTTTTGCATACAAAACAAGCTTGCCTGAAACCGCCTGACTCACTTAATTCCTGCATCTCCTTGATAAAAAAATCTTTGGCGGTCATATTTTCACTTTTCATGAATTCCTTTAGTATCTTATCAAATCTATTTTTACCAGGTTGGAAAGAATATCCTGGTAATCTAATAATCGGCAATCTATGTATTCTACTATCGGTTTTTCCTTCTCATATTTGCGAATTTTTCCAAAGATCAAGCTATCATCATAAACGTCAAAACAGAGATCATTTTCTTCAGGTACGTTGAGGGAAAAGTCGTCCCTAATAGCAATACTTAAAGTCTTATTGAAAAGATATGCCTGAAACGCTTGGACAAATAGTCTTCTGATATTAATAGGGATTGTTCTCAAGGCCGAAATGGAATCTTTTCCCCTCAATATTGCTTGGGCCAAATTCTTCTCTATATCCATTCCGGGAGGGATTTCGTGTAGTAAATTTGGATTACTTTTGATGTCTCTCAGTTTTTCCCTAATTTCACGACTAAATTTTGAATCATATTTTGTGGTACAGGTCATTAAGATCTCGGTTGCCTTATCAAATTTTCTCTCAAGAATGGCTTTTCCAACTAGATGAGTCACCAACCGTTCACTTCCAAATCTTTGTAATCCATAATAGTTGCCCAAGTTATTAATATCGTACAAGAATTGTGAAATGTTATCTAGTTTGTCTCTTTTTGGTTCAACAATTCTATTTCAAACGTATTTCCTACCAAATTGTTCTTTTCAATTGGTTTTCTTGAGAAGTAACTAGTGTTAATTTTATTTTTCCAAGATCTATATTTTTTATGATCTTTCTTGTGCTGCTGCTGCTAGCATATTGAATTGTAGTCGCCTTTGCATCTTTTATGCCCACTATTTTAAGATCAAGGCCTGTTTTTTTTCTCAAAGTCAAAATCGCATGACTTGAATCTATTCCCTTTTTTCTAATTTCATAAACTGGGAAAATATTGTTTGCAGTCTGCTCGGGAGAGATCTGGCTTAAGAAAATATCATTTATTATCTCTTGTACATGAAAGTCCTCAGTATTTTTTTTTATAGTTCCACCTATTCCTTCAAACTCCGTTGTGTAATATTCAATTCCTGCGAGTTTATCAATATCTGGTGATGATTTATTCATTAAACTATCATTCATTCTTATATGAAACGAAAATACCTAGGGATCTCAAGTACCACTAAAATCATTTATAATTATTTTATATAAGAAAATAAACTAATATAAATCCCTATCTTTTATTCAGTAAAGCATAAATCATATTTTGCATATATGAAATGTGAATTATTAATGTCTAGTAAAAAAACCTATAGTTATAATATGTTACAAAATCATAGTAATTTTGACATCCATCTGAATAAATATAAGGTCATTTTTCTTATTCTCCCTATCTTAATGGTTTCAACCTCTGTTGCTTTTAACATTGGTCCTGCAAATGCGCAATTAAATTTTGATGATTTCATGAAACAGACTCAGGATAACATTCAATCAACCATTGAATCTAGCAATAACAATAATAATAATAATAATAACAACTGTAATAACAATATCTCCATCCAGTCTCAAACTAACGATAATGGTAAAACAACAAGTACAACAAAAAATACATGCGATGATGGGACAACCACCACTACATCTACTAACAATATTAACTCTGGATCAGCCAAGGCCAATCTAAATGGGACAATTACTGGGTCAGAGTATAATCAAGATACTGGTGTTATAATAAACACTATGTTCGGTAATTGGTCTTTGACAACCAAGGATAATGGTTCAAAGGACTTTAATGCTAGCTTTATAGAGGAGCCTATTTATTATAACCTGGCTACATCCATAGACTCTGGAAATGATAGTTCAGCAATCAATAATAACACCAGCGTCAGTAACCAATTAGCTGATAACCACAACATTATGGGCAATACCACTTCATATTTTCTATCAAATTTTGTGGGGAATTCTGTACAGCAACAGAATGAAGATGTAACATATTCAGGTAAGATCGATGTTGTCCAAGAAATAAAGTCAAATAATGCAACCATTTCCGATGAGACAAATAACTTTAAGGGTGTAGGTGTATCGATATCGGTTATCGACAACAGCGTGTTGTTTGTTAATTTCGACAATCAAACGCCATTATCCAAAGAGTTTGTGAACTTACCTATTGTCGGTCTAGTAAAACAATAGATTGCCAGATCGGGTTAACCCGATCAATTATTTCATCAAATTATGATGATATTTTTTTGGTTCTGTATTTTGATTTTAAATGTCTTTATTGATGCGACACATAATGGTCATTAAATACCTGTTTTTGCTAGGGTTTGCTTTACAAAAGTGTATAAGTAGTATGTTATTAAATATTAAGTAGTAATCATGTCTCAGAGTAATACTCTTTCTTTAAAGGTGCTTGAAGCTTATACCCGAGATGTAGGCCGTGGTGTTGCTAGAATTGATTATGATTCTATGGATGCTTTGAGCGCATCTACAGGTGATGTCGTGGAAATTAAAGGTAAACGTAGAACAGTTGCAAAATGTTTGCCTCTTTATCCTTCGGACGAAGGTAAGGGTATAATTCGAGTTGATGGTCTGGTTAGAAATAATGCAGGTGTAGCTATAGGAGACACTGTAATCGTTAGAAAGATTAAAGCTGTTCCTGCAGAAAAAGTCATAGTTGCACCATTAGAAGCTATTCCTCCAATTGATGAACGATATTTAGCTGATGCTCTTGAAAGTGTACCATTAATCAAAGGCGACAATGTGATGGTGCCATATTTTGGTGGTAGACTTACATTTCAAGTAATAGGTGTCACCCCAGGTCCTGGTGTTGATGCCGTTTTAGTCACTCAAAAAACTGTATTTCATATTGCTGAGAGGGGAGAAACTCTTCGTGGAGTACCCCAAGTAACATACGAAGATATCGGTGGCTTAAAAGAGGAGATTCAAAAAGTTCGTGAAATGATAGAACTGCCATTACGACATCCAGAAATATTTGAAAAACTGGGTATAGAGGCACCAAAGGGAGTGTTGTTGTATGGACCTCCAGGTACCGGTAAAACCTTGTTGGCAAAAGCAGTGGCCAATGAAAGTAATGCACACTTTATCAGTATTTCTGGTCCAGAAATAATGAGCAAATTCTACGGTGAATCTGAAGCAAGACTGCGTGAAATATTTAAAGAAACCAAGGAAAAGGCTCCTTCCATAATGTTTATCGACGAAATAGACTCTATAACTCCAAAGCGAGAAGAAGTAACAGGAGAAGTTGAAAGAAGAGTTGTATCTCAGTTATTATCTTTGATGGATGGATTAGAAGCAAGAGGTAAAGTTATAGTTATCGCTGCCACAAATAGGCCAAATGCTATAGATCCAGCTCTAAGAAGACCTGGTCGATTTGACCGAGAAATTGAAATCAAAGTTCCTGATAAACGTGGTAGATTAGAAATTCTACAAATTCATACAAGAAACATGCCTTTAGAATCAGATGTAAATCAAGAAAAAATAGCATCTGTAAGTCATGGTTTTGTTGGTGCAGATTTGGAATATCTCTGTAAGGAAGCTGCGATGAAATGTCTTAGACGATTGTTACCTGAACTTAACTTGGAGGATGAGAAAATAAATCCTGAAGTATTGAATAAGTTAATTGTTACCATGTCTGACTTTGAAAATGCTCTTAAAGAAGTGATGCCATCTGCCATGAGGGAAGTTTATCTGGAATCTCCCGATGTTGAATGGAATGATATAGGAGGATTAGATGATGTTAAACGAGAGCTACAGGAAGCAGTGGAATGGCCGTTAAGGTACCCAGATCTTTATACAAAACTAGGTCACTCTAATCCCAAAGGAATTCTGATGCATGGTCCCTCTGGTACCGGAAAAACTATGCTTGCCAAGGCAGTTGCAACAGAATCTGAAGCTAATTTCATCAGCGTAAAAGGACCAGAATTATTGTCAAAATGGGTTGGCGAATCCGAAAGAGGGATCAGAGAAATTTTCCGACGTGCAAGACAAGCTGCACCATGTGTTGTTTTCTTTGATGAAATAGATTCGATCGCACCAGTAAGAGGACTGGGAGGTGACAGCATGGTGACTGAAAGAGTCGTTTCCCAACTATTAACCGAATTGGATGGAATTCAACAATTAACCAGTGTAGTCATTATCGCCGCAACTAACCGATCGGACATGATCGATCCTCTCAGTTGCAAGATAGTATATGTGCGGAAATGGATGGAATTCAAGAATTAAATGGCGTGAAATTATCATTGGAAGGCTGCAACCAATCATCTAGATATGATTGACAAATGTGCAGAGAAATTTTCCGACGAGCAAGACAAGCTGCACCATGTGTTGTTTTCTTTGATGAAATAGATTCCATTGCTCCTATAAGAGGAATGGAGGGCGTTAATGCAGGCACTGAACGAATGGTCTCTCAGTTGCTGACGGAAATGGATGGAATTCAAGAATTAAATGGCGTAGTTATCATTGCTGCAACCAATCGTCTAGATATGATTGACAGTGCATTGCTAAGGCCAGGTAGGTTTGACAAGATAGTATTTGTCCCAAAACCAGATATAAGTACAAGGTTAAAGATCTTGGAAATATATGCAAAGGAAAAACCATTAACAGGTGAAGTCAATTTACAGAGAATTGCCGAACTAACAGATGGATTTAGCGGCGCAGATATGTCCGCTGTTGCAAATACGGCGATTTCACTCGTGTTGCATGAGTATCTTCAAAAATATAGTAATCCTGAAGACGCTGCAAAACATGCAACAGAGGCACATGTAACGATGAAACATTTCGAAGATGCTGTAAAGAAGATAAAAACTCAAAGAGATATGAAACCAGGAGAAAAGGTAACGCTTTCACAATACAGATGATAAGATAACCCATATATTTTTCTCTACATATTTTCTTTTTCTCCTGTAAAGTTTGGTGCACACATAGTATGCATAACCGATAAACAACAAATTAAATAAACTACTTTTTTGTAGTTTTTAATATAGTTGTATGCTGAATCGATAGAGTCTGGGAAAAAAGAAAGTCTTGCTATAATAGACCTTGGTTATAATTCCATAAAAATTTCTACTTATGATATTTACAAAAATGGGCATTACAAAAAACAGTATCAGAAACAGGATTATGTTCAAATCGGTTCAGAGTTAATTAGAAACGACAATATAATATCTGATAAAAATGTTGAGAGAACGATCAAAGCACTTGATAATTTTAAAAAGGATTTAAAAGAAAAGAACATAGATGTAGTCATTCCTATAGCAACTAGTGCGGTAAGGGACGCATCTAACCAGAAATTCGTAGTGGATACCCTAGAAGATAGTACGGGGTTTCTATTCAATATTTTGTCAGGACCAGAAGAAGGATTTTTTTCTTATTTAGGTGCTCAATCCTACATGCATATCCCTAATGGCTTGTTTTTCGATCTTGGTGGAGGTAGCCTTGAATTGATGTATGTTCAAGATTTTAGAATATTAAAAACGATTTGTTTAGATATGGGAGTTTTGAGACTCTCTGAAGAATTCGTAAATTATGCTAATGGTGAGGAGGAGAGCAAACCCTGGTCCAATATTACATTTGATAAAAGAATGATAACCTTGCAAACACTATTTTTAGAGGACTGTCTATTGAAGAATTATCAAAACTAAAATCCGTTGATCTGAAAGATCTAAAACAATTACAACAGGCAGTTTTATCATAAAAATATTGATAGATAAGCAGAATTTTAATAATTTATTGGTATGTCCTACCGGGGTCCGTGAAGGAGTACTGGAATACTATCTTTATTTTAGAATGGACAAGAAATATCGCAGCAGGAAGAAATTCATTAAAGTAAATTGCGAGCCATTGTTTGCAATTGAAAGTAGTAGAAAAAATCCTATATCTACAGTCTCTGATTCAAATTTAGCTCCATCAGAACCAGATACTTATATTTTTCCGAGAAAGCTCAACAGCATAAAAGTTAACAAGTTAAAAGACTAATTCAAATTTTTTAATTATAACCTGATTTGGTCTTGTTCAAAAGACTGTTGAATTAAACAGTTTATAATAATCTCCATACTAAAATTTTGTAATGGACGTTGAAGAGAAGATCCGACTAATTGAGAGGCCTCCAACAGAAGAAATAATAACATCAAATGAACTCGCTACATTATTTGAAACCAAAACAACGCCTAGACATTATATCGGATTGGAAATTTCCGGAAGATTACATTTAGGTAGCCTTATTGTAACGGGCTTTAAGATCAATGATTTTCTGAAGGCCGGCGTCCATGCGAATGTGTTTCTAGCTGATTGGCATACTTATATCAATAATAAACTAAATAGTGATTGGGAATTAATTTCAAAAATTTCAAATTATTATGAAAAAGCATTCAAATTTTTTTGCCCTGGCGTTAACATTATTCACGGCACAAAGCTTTATGAAGAAACTGATGATTATTGGAAAAATTTTATGCTTTCAAAACAAATTACGCTCGCTAGAACATTAAGATCATTAACAATTATGGGAAGAACAGAGAAAGATTCCCTTGATTTTTCACAACTTCTATATCCTTCTATGCAATCTGTGGATATCAAAGCCCTAGATCTAGATATTGTTCACGCCGGAACCGATCAACGTAAGATCCATATGTTGGTGAGAGAAGTTTTTCCAAGACTAGGCTGGAAAGTCCCCATTTCTGTTCACCATCATTTGTTACCTGGTCTATCTGAGCCTGTTTCTAATAGTGTTACTTCTCCTGCAACTGCAACTTCCACCACTACAGAATCTGATGATGGAGTCTTAGAGGATGATCATAAAATATTTAGCAAAATGAGTAAGAGTAATCCTTCTAGTAGTATACTAATTCATGATACATCCGATGAGATTTCTAAAAAGATAAGAAAGGCTTATTGCCCTTTAAAGATTTCAGCTGGAAACCCAGTCTTAGAAATCATTAATCATGTAATATTCCATCAGTTTGATGAATTTGTATTGGAACGCCCTCAAAAATATGGGGGTAACATGTCATACTTCTCGTATAATGAGGTTAAAAATGATTACGAACAAGACAAGATTCATCCCATGGATTTAAAGGCAGCCACTTCCAGGTACCTAGACAAAATAATTTCGCCTATTCGAAGCTATTTGCAAAATGACAATCCAGCTACCATTTGATTATTACTCATTTATTTCCCTATTTTAGAATCTAGCTGCTTATCTAGATTTCATTTGACGTTTGTATTTCTTGATCCAAAATGTTGTATCCGTTTTATTCTCTGTTTCTAGTATAACACACTCTATCAATCGATTTTTTTACTACAATAAAGTTCACTTGATCGCACGAATGTTTAGTCTTGTGTAGTCTAAAGTATAGTCGGTACTACCTTCAGAAAATCCCTTAATATTAATATTCTTCTTTTGATACTCAAAGAAACAATCCATAAAGGAATTTACAATCTGATTGTCATAATCAGAAGGTAAATAAGATAAATATGGTTTCATAACCACCGTTTTCATAAATAGTCTATATTCCTCAAAACTCGAAAATTTTGCTATTTTTTTTGTCAGACCAGTTTCAATCTGTTTAAACCCCACCCTTTCCATTATTGAAAATGTTTCTTCAGCTGAAGCAAAATTCCATGGGTCCTCCCAGTCATGAAAATAGCCTTTGAATTTACTACTCTTTCTTGCCAAATCTAACATGGGTCTGATTGTTCCTAGGTTTCCTTTGCCTCCACATTGAATTAAGATTTCCCCGGATTCCTTTAGTAGTTTCCAAAAGTTACAGAATAGTTTGTAATGATCATTGATCCAATGTATTACTGCGTTAGAAAAGATAACATCTACAGGTTCTGGTAGTTCGACAGTCGATAAATCTGCATTGACAAAAACCACATTTTCTAGATCCTTTAGATTTGTCTTTGCCTCTTCTATCATGTTTTGATCCAGATCGATAGCATAGATTTTGCCATTTTTTAAAATATTTGAGATGATTCTGGTAACCCTGCCACTTCCACATCCAGCATCTATTAATACCTCATTTCCCTTCCACTTTCTTTTAGTTAATAGTTCTATTGCCCAGGTTTCTTGTATGGTTGAAACTTTGTGATAATTTTCCGCATCCCAATTTCCTCTTTCATGTCTTAATGACCTCATTTGGTATAGTGTAAAATATTATATGGTTTCATTCTTAAAATTTTTCTAAACCATTTTATAGGCTCAAGTGATAAATTCTCATATTTATGAAAACGAGGGTTTTATACGCAGTTGGAATAGGTATAATAGTTATAGGAGTAGTTTTTTACTTGTTTAATATAGGATTTTTATCTCAGAATTCAAAATCAAACAATAATCCTGAATCAGTGGTCAATGGTACTAATGCGGTACCACCACAGTCAAATCCGCCTTCACCATCTAACGCACCTGAAACCACCGAACTAACCCCTCAGCAACTCAACAGCCAAAATTTATCTTTATCGATTAATTCGGTGAAAGTAATACCGGTAAATAACGAATCTAGATTAGAAACTGTTTTCACAGTTTATAATCCAAATAGGGGGGCAGCAATCCTGGAAACTGTTACCTATAATGTTTATCTTGACAATGTAAGGATAGCTTCTGGAGACGTAGGATCCAGAACAGAAGGATTTGTAGATTCTCTCGAATCAGTGTATCCCATTATAGGAAATCAAAGCATCGTTCTTCGTGATAGGACACCATTGGACGAAGAAGGAAATTCACTTTTTGATTCTCAAGGTAAATTGTTACCCGCAATTGCAGATAATTCTAACTCCTCCACCTCCAAGGTGTATGACGTAAATGGAACCTATTTTTATACGTTGAATAGGGGCAGTGATGCACAAGTGAGGGAAAATGAGTTTAACTTTCAATATCCACTCAATTAATTTTACTACTTACATTGGAGGCAATTAAATTCACGATAATAATAGACTAATATATCTGAAAAGCATTTTAAACGATCAAAATATAGATGGTCAAAAAACAAAGGGTACCTTACTATTCAATTAATTCATCTAAATCGGAGCTGACCAAGGATAATAATTTAATTCGATTTATGGAGAAAAATAGTATTGATACATTGGATGACTTGTTGCAGAAATCTATAGAAAATGTTGAATGGTATTGGAAGGCTGTAAATGAGGACCTTGGAATTAGATGGAGGGAACCATTCAATAAAGTAGTTGATGTACAAAAGGGTTTACCATGGTGCGAGTGGTTTGTTGGTGGAAAATGTAACATTATCGATAATGTTATTCAAAGTAATATCAATAAACACCCAAATAAAACTGCATTTATCTTTGTAAACCATGATGGAATAAAGAAGCAGCTTAGTTTTAAGGAGCTGGAAATAAGAGTAAATGTATTTGCTAATGCATTAAGAGGTATCGGAGTTAAAAAAGGTGACGTAGTAGGAATTTATCTTCCTATGAGAATGGAATCATTTGTTGCACTTTATGCGATCTCAAAATTAGGAGCGGTTCGTATATATTTTTTCCGGTTTTGTTAAGTCGTCACTTGAACAGAGACTCATTGATTCAAATTCTTCATTTCTAATTACTAGTGATTTTTTTCAAAGGAGGGGTAGGATAATTAATTTAAAAACACATTGGGAAGATGTGTTATCCAATACTTTTGTAAAAAAAATAATTGTGTCAGAAACCGAGGAAACTGAGTCTGATCTTCTTCCTAACGATAAAGTCTTTTCCTTTAAACGAATTTATGAAGAGGCATTTAGAAACCAGGATCCAAACAAGAGATTCGAAGCAGAACTGATGGAATCTAGTGATCCTTTATTCATTTTATACACTTCAGGAACGACCGGAAAACCAAAGGGGACAATTCAGACACACGGAGGATTTTCTATATTTTCTGCTCATCAATCATCATATTTGATAGATCTCAAATCTACTGATACAATTTTTTGGTATGCTGATATAGGTTGGATTACTGGTCAAACATGGATAGTTTATGGATCTCCTATAATAGGATCAACTGCTGTCATTTTTGAAGATACGTTGGACTATCCATCTCTGGATTATTGGGCAAGGCAGATTGATGATCTGAATGTTACAATATTTGGAGCTGCTCCAACGGCTATAAGACAATTCATGAGAAATAAAATTGATTTTTCAAAATTTCACTTTTCTTCCCTTAGGCTACTTGTTTCCACAGGCGAGCGATTGAATAAGGAAGCATGGAATTGGTATTTTTCAAAAGTAGGAAACAATCGTTGTCCTGTGATAAATTTGTCAGGTGGCACAGAGATAGGTGGAGCCATTCTGAGCATGCTTCCATTCTTAGACAATGTACCTACATCTGTAGGAGTACCCGTACCGGGATTGGATGTTGATATCTTAGATGACCGAGGTAAGTCTGTCAATGAGGGATATCTTGTAATTAGGAATCCTTGGCCTGGGATGACCAAGGGAATCCTAAATGATAAGGAAAGATATATGCATACATATTGGTCAAAATTTCCTAATATTTGGAATCATGGTGATAAGGTTCGAACTGATTCACAAAACATGTGGTATATTTCTGGCAGAGTAGATGATGTCATGAAAATTTCTGGACACAGGATTGACCCTAGTGAAATTGAAGAAGTATTAACAAGCTATTCTGGAATTGTTGATTCAGCTGCTGTTGGCATTTCCAGACGAATTAACCGGTGAATCTGTATGTATTTTCTGTGTCCTAAATAATGCTGATATAACAAACCCGACAAACCTTTTAATTAAAAAGGATCTTGAAAAACTCCTGACAAGGCGGATTGGTAAATTTCTACTTCCTAAATCTATTTATTTTGTCAATGAACTACCAAGGAATCGATCAGGGAAGATATTACGAAGATTGATGCGTAAGAAACTCTTAGGTATTGATATTTCAAAAGATGACCTTTTGTTAGTCGAAAATCCTGAATCTCTCAAATCCTTCTCCGTTAGTAAATCATGATTTGCCTTGCACCAAAAAAATGAATTTTCCCAATCCTTTAGTTCGTCCTTTGCTTGTTATGAATAATAAATAAATTTAGTGCTTGAGTAGGGAATAATATTGTTGTCCGATCTTTACCTGGATGCTATCAAAAATAAGGAGAAAAAGCTTTCATCTATACATGGAGATGAATTTGAAGATCTTTTAAAGATTGCATCTACTAAGTGGGTGGAATATGAACCGATAAAAAAACCGTCCTTTAGTGTGGGTATTGATAGTAGCTGGAATAAGAAATCCTTTCAAGGAATCGATCTGTTTGTTATTGATAGCGTTGCAGTAAGCTCGCATAATCACGTGTTGGCATCAAGATGGGATTATGGGATTTCTAACATTACCGGTGATTCTCTGAGTGCTAAAGCTATGAAAATGGAAATCGATCTGGCCAAATCTGTATTGGATCAAAAACCAGATTATGTTTGTGTCGATGGATCCATAATATCTAATTTAGTTCATAATAAAAATGCAACATATAAAGAAAACGTGCGAGCCCTATTTGATAGTAATGATGAAGAGAGCGAAGTTTTATTTATTTCAAAAAATTCTACATCAAAAACCCAGTTCAAAGAATATGGATCACGAGCAGCTGATATTTATTATTATAATAAGTTAGGTCACAAGACCGGATTTAGTCTTGCAAACAAAAATAACTTTATCTCTGATAGTTTAGATGTGGTTGAGATATATGCAAGGCTAGCTACCTATGTTCCCCTTATAAAGATTGAAATCATTAATAGAACAAATATCGCCCCAACTGAAATTCAAAATTTGATTGATGGTCTGTGTTATCACAGCATCAAGGGATATCCTTATTGTCTAAAGCTTGCCCATCAGTCTTGTAAAATAACCAACAATGATGTGAAAAGACTGGCCAATCTATATGGATTTAAGAATGAGTTTGGATCAAGAGATTCTCTAAATGAATAAGGCCAAAAAATGTACTAAGATAAGAGTTTATTCAACTTAGTATATTAAAAACGAATGGTTTGCCCAGATGTACTGTAAATAGGCTAATTGTTTATTTAGTCGGTTAGTACGGATTAGAATTTACTACTGTGCTTAACTCCCCTTGATACATGAAGGAAACGTCAATATTGACCTTCGAAAAGTAAAACCACTAATACCGAATCAAGAAAAAAATCTGTGTTGGTATCTAATCATTTTAGTATAGAACACTTAATTGCTTGAATAATATCTATCAATAAGATATGGGGCGTTGGGATGACGGAGGATCTTCTGAAAATGGTAGATCGCCTGAAAATAGTAGATCAGGCAAAAAGCGAAATTACTTTAAATTAATTCGCAGAGTAATCTTTGTTGGCTTTGCTGTAGTTGCAGCAGTCGTCTTGTTTGTATATTTTTCAACAGCCGGATTAAATATCGAAATAATCCAAAGGGGGGGTCCTGTCGAGACAATAAGCGTAAAATTAAGTAACAATAATTTCAATTCTATCAATAACGTTACTGTCCAGTTTGATGACGACCCAATTCAGCCCTTAGGAAGCATGGGACCATTCGCATCCATCTTTGTATCTCCTGATGGTGGAGATATTAATTTCAAAAAAGTAGTCGTAAAAGCTAATAATGGACAGATTGAGGCAACAAAAAATAGATAGTAATTCTAATTTAAAACTCTACCTTTCTTCAATCCTCTTGTAATTGGTTGTTTCGACATTTTCTCAATATCTGCTGTATACAATATTTTAATCAAATTCATGCATTTGTGGGATTACTAGTATACATGTGAATGACGCTATCATATTATCTTCGTCTAACATGATCCATTGAAACCGAACAACAAGCCAATGACTGCAATACTTTCGAACAAGAATAAAAACAAAAGAAATTAATTATTTGATCTACATTTTGATTATCAAATTGTGCATATGCTCCTTGGATCACCTAATACTTCGTTGATAATTTGATGGGGTTCAATACTATTGCTGTTTCCAGATGGTTCTCCAATGTTATTGCAATTTGCTAAATGAATTTGTAGGTGCAAGTTGCAATAAAGAGTTAGACATTTTGAACATAGACATCTTGATTCGTTCTTGCAATCAGGGAAAGTTACACAACGACACAGAATTGAATTGATTTGTCCAGTCATGGTTTGCCACTTCCATTCTAATACACAATTATTGAATAGGGAAGCGTAATATAAAAAAACAATGATTTTCATGGATATTTGTTAATTATTTAAAGCATTTTATTGAATAAAATCTAAAAAAATTGGATATTTATTTATCAATTATTTATACAAAAATAGATAACTAATGTAAAGGTTGGTTTCACAATATTGAACCAAAACGGCATGTTTTTTATATCGAATCTGATTTCGTTGTATTAAGTACGTATTAATTTAATTTTAGTCAATAAATGACGAAATCAGTAAGTAATATATATACGGGTTGCTTACAATAATCTATATGGAATTAAATGATACATGTGAAAATTACGGCGAACAAATATGTGACTGCGGATTTTGTTGTCAGGATGGCTAGAAGGGCTGACACCTTGTTGATGTCCTCGAAGGACGTTATACTACTATCAATTATCGATAAACTCATTAAATATCGAACACAAGAAACGACAAAACAGAACAAAAGTATTTTTTTATAAACCTTAGGCGGATAATCAGGGATAATGGAATTTTTAACAAGTTCCTGACTATGACCCAATTATTCTTAAATTATCGAAATTATCAATCAAATCAATTATGATTATTATTTTAGTTAATTATGTGCAAGATCTTTAGTTAATAAATCTCGGAGTGTCATAATACTTGTTGAAGGGGTGTTCTTAGCCCATGAGAGAAGTAATCAGACTTTTGAATACACTTTTTTAAAAATTTCCTGTCTCTAGAATTATCAATTTCTGTTTGTCTTCTCAATTTGGTTCAGGTGTTCTTTTAGTCAATTAAACTTAATAAATATTTGGAAGAATGATTCAAAAAAATGAGAAATGGTTCTAGATGGAATTTTGCATGTTGTCTTTATTCTAGTGTTGTCATTCTTGAGTCTTCTAATCACATGTGGGTAATATTTCCATACTAGCTCCAGGCGTATCTGAGCAGGAGTCAGTGAAGTAACTGTTCCAATAATTGGTTGTCCAGCAAAATGGTGATCGGTATCTTCGTGATCTGCTGATATAGTTGTAGTTTTACCTCCACCTCCAAGATTAATTGTTGAATCAACTCCATCCCATGTAATGACTCCATTAGAAGCTTCGTCCATTTCTCCATCTATTGTTAGTATATTATCAGATGGATTTTATGTCGTCGCGTGAATCAAATTCAAAAAATCATGTGTATGACCAGTAGTGCCATTAAACCATGCCATGTTTGGCGACCAAATTCTTCATTTCGCCATTTTCTACTATCATACTCAATCTCTGATTTATCGTTCGAGGACTTGCCGTTACAATGTAGGAATTGATTTTTCACTAGCTTTAAAACTATCGATGGGGACCATGCTGGTATTTGAATTGTTCTTGTGTGATTTGTTGTTGAACTGGTTGCTGTTGTTGCTGATCCGTATTAGTGACTGGTATTATCTCCTCCTACTCCAGTTTGGGGTTATTCGGCTGCCATCATTGGGCGTGTGACATTATTTGATTTGAATGTTTGGCTTTGTCGATGATTGCAAAGGTTTCGTTAATTTAATGATGTCGTTGTTGCTGATCCGTAGTAAATGACTACTCCTCTACTCGTTATTTGACTGCGAAATTATTGGGCGATAGTAACAAAATTACCTGTCGATGATTGCAAGGTTCCCAATGATGTCGGACTCTGTATTGTTACCTCACTCAAATCCGGATATTATTGTTTCTCTCTGTAATTTGGCCTCTAATATTTGTCCAAATTGGATCATAATAGTCGATTACACCAGCTGAGTCGAAAGTCCTATTATATGCCTCATTTGTAGCAAAAAAGTCTCCATAAAAGACATTTGTTGGGCCAGCCTCAGGGGTTCCGGACACTATTTGATGATATGCGGAATCTTTGTTGAGCCATACAACAGTAGCCCCTACTGGTATTGTAACATTAGCTGGTTCTATGGGGCTTAAACTATTACTATCAGTTGCTCCTGGGTTAATTGTAAGTGTGAATTCTCCTCCTTGCGCATTTGCTTCTGACTGTGCAAAACTTGCAATGCCGATCAGAAGGAAGATTGTAGCCAAAGTTAGTAATTTCATATATGTTAATTTTCTAGATAAAAAGACGGATATATATCTATGATCCTAATTGCCATAGTCAGTAAGCAAACGATGTCGATTTCTAAAATAGTTTTGACCCAATTCTCAACGTCTCGTGGCTAGTATGGGTATTCATTTTTTAAAAAGTCCAAAAGAATAAGGACTGTTTCAAGATCTAAACCTAAGTTGATTTCTATTTTCAGTATGATGTTATTGAGAGGATCAATCATCAGATGATCCCGATTATTTTCTACTCGTTCCTATGTTTTAGTGCTTATTGGGATGGAGTATTTTCCCAAGAAAATTTGAAACATGAGGATTCATCATACATTTGCAATTGGCTTTAAAAATCAAATTCTATTCTTAAAGTGACTATTTTAAAACCATGAATCGTGAAGTTAAGGATGTTTTTGTTTGCGCCAGAAATCGCAATCTCTTCATCTTTATCATCACGATTATCATCATACATATCACCCTTGACATCCTCGATCAGGTTCAGATATAGTGCAGATTTTATAGGATAATGGAATTTTATGTCTGCAGCGACTGTTTTACCCTCAGTTTCGTATAATCGTAAAATTACTACTTTAGCATCGCTACTATGGCTCGAATCTTGTGGGAGTTTGAGCGTACTCAAGATCACATTCTTTGGTGATATAGACAAAAATGAGAAACCATTCGATAAGGTTGTATCAACCATGGTGTCTGCAGAACCCTCCTCGTTTGGAATGCCGCCCCATTTAGGATGTTCTTTGTTTGAAATATGAATTGCTGTTGGTTTCATGTTAAAAGCTATTCCTTCTTTATAGCTTGATGCATCGCGCCAATCTCCATCATGCGGGAGCAGAGAATATTTGAAGGTATACGGTCTCTTTTCTGCTGCATCAGGGGTGGCTATACAAGGACCCTTGGTTCCATCTCCAGAAAGTGTCTCTACTCCTCTTAATAGTGTGAGGTATATACTATTGTCTCTAATTTCATGTGATGGTATTCCTAAATGGGTCAAGGTTACGCCCATATCTTGTTCTTTGTTGGAAAAATCTATCCATTCTACTGAAGGAAATGTACCGCTGGGTATTTCTTTCCATTTCTTTAGTACATCAGGATCTTTGTTTAAGTAAAATAAATTAGTTGGTCTTTGGATAGCACCAAACTGGGTGCCGGTCCAATAAGTGTACCCTTTAAATGGTACATCAAACTTGACTCTAATTCTCACATGGGGGTGATTATTTTCTATATAAGTTGTGCAATCTATTCTAGACAGACCTTTGTAGATGGATATCTCTTTCCTTACAGTCAAGAAGCTATGCTGGTAAATAATAGTCGGTAATTTTTCATTAAGTCTATAAGGCCAACGAATAGCGTAATATTTGTTTTGAAACACTATTTTGGTTCTGATCTTCCCATTCAAAACACTGTATTTTTCTTTTTTGAATACTCCAAATGGAATACCCTCACCACTTTCTGATTTAATTATCCCAGTTACATCTTTATGGTAGTACAAGTCCCCTAGTTCTTCTTCTATACGTACTTCATTGCCAATGAAATATAGGCGATCAGCCTTCATTAGTGTAAATATTCCGGTCTCAGCATCAATCTCTAAAGTGAAATCATCAAACGTGAATTTTGTTTCATAGGATCTTGGGTATGCAAGCAAGGGGGAATGATCCATATTATTATTCTTACCTTTTTCCTTCTTCCTGAATATTATTTCATACGCGGAAAAACCAAGAGATGGTATTCTTGCAATGAATCCTAGCTGGACACTTTTTATTCCTCGATCTTTTTCATGTAATTCTAAATCTAGTATTTCTACATCAACTATTTCGTTACTATTTATAGTTCTAAGTTCCATTATTTCGATTGCCTCGTCAATATCAAAGTTGATTCTTGCTTCTACCCATTCCTTCGTGTCCCATGACACAGAATTGAACACTAAGATGTGATGTGCTTTATTGTTCTGTTTAAATAATATCTTAGATAATTTATCAATACATTCAATGTGTGATTTTTTTAAAGTATTCTCTAATTTATCAAACGCAGATCTCATCTCATCATATACTGCATCAATACCAGTACCAGGTAAAGAGTCATGCATTGCAAAAAATAGTGCCTGCTTCCAGTACTTTTTAAGGTCGTCTGTATGATCATTTTCTTTTGATATCAAATGAAGTATGGTGTTCCATCTTTCAAGCATGAGCAGGTAGGTTTCAAATTCTTTAAACCCTTGTTTTATCCATGATCTTGTTGAAGTACTATCTGGGAATACAAATGAAGCTTTTCCCGAATACATCTCTCCTTTTTTGATGGACATGTGGATATTTTTTTCTTCAATTTCTTGTTCTAGCGCTTCAAAGAATTCTGATGGGGTCGACACCTTCATTAATGGATTTTCAATGATACTTTTGGCAGATTCATTATATTTGTTGATAGTGTCGCATAATTCTGGTTGCGGAGGTGTGGAACCACTGCCCGAAGGCATTAGAACATGTCTTGTAGATGATTGTCTTCTGAGTTGTTCAAAAGTTTCATGTAAAAGTGACAAATCTAATCCAGCCCGATAACCTAGGGGCATCCAGTGGGACAGTATGGATGTACCATCTATACCTTTCCAGTAAAATTCAGAGACTAGTGGCTCTGTTACTCCCCTTCTAAAGGCGAAGTATTTATAACCACATTCTTTTAGAATTTGTGGCCATTGTGCATTGTAACCAAATTCATCTGCACCCCAGGCAACTAAAATATTTTTTCCAAATTTCTCCTTTACATAATTTTTGCCTTCTAGAATTTCTCTGATCAATACTTCGCCTGATGGAAGCATTACATCTGACATGAGATATTCTCCTCCTGCAATTTCTATTCGCCCATCTTTGATAAACTGTTTAATTTCTGAGAATAATTCTGGATAACTCGTCTCAATATTTTCCAAGAGATAAGTCTGTTCAATAATAAATTTGAAATCTTTTTCATTTTTTAAAATTTCAATAGCTTTTTTTATAATAAAGTTACAATTAATATCAAAATTTTCTTCCTTGCTGAAAATCCAGATAGCATCATAATGACTGTGAGGAACGACATGTACAATAGATTTATTCAATTCTATGATGTGTTACTTGGAGATATGTAAGTTTTACCTACCATTGATGAATTCTATTGAAATAGAAGATTGTATGATACCAAAGGATTCAATCCAAATCAACACTCTTTTGAATGAAAAACGAAATACATGTCTTAAATAACGAAGCGGATAGAAACCATACTCATGACAAAGGATTCAGTAATTCATGTACTTGCTCTTGGTACTTCTTCCCTTAATTTGACAGCACCAAACCTTTCATTTTTCACATAATAAAAGATTCACAAAAAAGGTATTTGTCATCATGATTAGTAGAACGATATTATTGATTTCAGATTTTCATTAATGATTGGAATTATTTTCATGACCAAATTATAGTCTATCACAATACAGAGAAGTTTGAGACAATACAGAGAAGTTTGAGACAGTTACTTCAAGTTAACAGATTAGATCCAAAACGTTATCCCTTCATGAAACTGAATGAAAAATTTGAGTCAGATAGATGAAATAGTGAGTTGGATTTATAATGTTGAAATCAATGTTGCTATGCATATCGACTCAGTTCATAGACCTAGCATTTGACCCCTTATCGCCAATCATCAATTATAAAAGTGGAAGGAGTGTTGTATCCTTGTTTGTTTCCTTTGTGCATGGATACTCCTTGGAACTCTGATTTGAAACCATAGTTGATCATTGCTTTGTAGGCCAAGTGTCGTTCCATGTTACTACCGGCAGTAATTTTAAATATGCCCTTTTCTAAAGCCATCGATTCTACAGAATTTAACATTCGAGCAAAATTTGAGTGAGAATTATTATTAGTTGATATAGCTGCAAACTTGATATAACAAACATTGCTGCCTGCCTCCGTCCCCTTGCCGTAGTGACATATCGCAATTCCAATTAGCTTGCTTCCAGAAGGATCATAAAGTAATATTGTGTCACCTAACTTTTGACTGTCTACAGCATGTATTTCTTTTTGCAAATCTAATCCTGGAAAAATACCATTGGTAAGATATTTACAGTCATCTAAAACTAATGACTTTACATCATTTCGTATTTCAGAAAACCTGACATCATGATGCTTTTCTTGTTTCTGAGATAATTCCAATCTCCTCTCATCATTTTTATCAGTAATTGTTTTAGTCATTATGGATGTTAGAAATCTTGGCCAAAAATCATATTTTTGATATAAATAAACATGTTTTGGGCTTTGAGCAAACGTAAACAAACCTGCGTACTGGATTTCAAGTTTTGCTAATCGTTCTAATACAGGGATAATCAAATGCTTGGCTATTCCTTTATTCCAATAGTTCGGATGGATTGATAGGGGACCAAAGAACCCAACGCTACCCCAGTTAGTTACAAAATTTGAACCGGCCAGGTTCCCATCAATCTCTATTGCAAACGCAGAGTTTGGATCTGTGGTATATCTAGATCTGACAAAATCTGAGTCGCCAAAAAAGGACTTGGGATCATCTAGACCCATAAAGGTACCAAATGAGAGTCTGAGTATGGTGTCTGCTTCTTCAAGGTCATCTTCTCTCAAATTTCTCACATTGACATGCATAATTATCTCTTATTCAATCGTACCTGCATTATTAATATTATTTCATTATTGGGAACTGCTTAGGAATTGATTACAATACTTATATTGCAATTAATTTAGGGAATGAGTTGGTAATTCGGTAAGTCGGTATGACAACTAATTACCCAAACAATGTGAAATACCATAATCCTCAGCTTAAATTACTTGGAAGTTAGATTTACCCAACCAATCTAATCTGGACTTTATAATGGGAATTTACTCTAATCTCAAATTCGACACTACGTTACTAGATGAAGGACTTTTAACAATAAAGTTGTCAAAATTGATCCTACAAAAATAGCAATAAAAATTACTGAATTCGTATATTTTTGCTTTGTAAAATCGAAATCTTCAAATGATGAAAAGAAAAAGTGAAAAGGCAGTAAGCATAGTTGCAAATAATCATACTCTTAACTTATTTGTAACTAAATTTGAAAATCAAGAGTTAATTGACCATTTAGAACCTAAAACATAGAAATGGGAAGAGACGATAGCAGAACACATTACATCCATCTGTCACATCCCATTTCTACGAAAATCTTATCGTATCAAAGTTTGTGTTGATTTAGTATACCTAAAATAGTATTTATATCATATTCTTGTTTCAAACAGAATAATAGAATGTGATAATATTTAGATATTTTTGTAGCTGATGTCCTGTAAATGTTATTAGATGAACATGAACTATATTTGATATTACTTCTCGGCTATGTGATGTTTCATTTGGACAGATTTGTTTGGTCTTGAGGTAATCTATTATCTAGTAAGTGTTCAATATGTTATGTTCTTATGTCTTATATTAGTTGGAAAAGGAATCAAACCAATTTTTAATTGATTTGAGGATTCGAAGATTTTGAAAGTAAAAACTAGAAACAAAAAAAAGAAAATGAAATTTATTCTCAAATCATCTCTAAGTATTATTTGTTTGACTGGGATTTAAAACTAATGATGTAGACTTGGGCATAGGCTTGATTTAACAGTTACCTTTCTGTTTAATCTCTATTCTAGAATTAACAAAAATTTATTTATTAGGTTTACTTTTGGGACTAGAATTCTAGAATGAGGCAATTTGTTGGCTTGAGTAAGAACTAATATGGCTTAACAAGAATAATTAACCTACCAATCTATTTTATTACTAATAACTCTAAGATATAATGGCCGGAGGGGAGAGGACAAATCATAAACATAAATTCAATTGATTTTATACTATCCCACTTCAAAAGTACCACTAGCAATATATATCCACGCAAAATGATAACCTTGACTTCGAATGGTCCCATCTCAATCAATTCAAAAGATGAGATATCGCAAAGATGCATGGAAGCAGATTATAAAGACTGCCTGATAAATGCCTATCCTGAAATTATAGAAATTAACGGAATTCTTATCCAATCCCCAAATTTTATTCTCATAGATTTGGATCTTTCGCTTTGTAAAACATGCGTCTACCCAATCAGAAAACTCGATTATATCTTAAAACAAACTCTAATGCAAATAAAAGAAGATATCCGCGGTCAACCTACTGTGTTATGGACAGGTAGTGGATATCACATTTATTTACCGGTACAGGTTCCGATTCTGGATACCGAATTTGAATTTTCTAGAAACAGATTTCAGAATCTATTTTCATCGAATAGTCGATACCATGATTACTATGTGTCAGAGGTTTTTATGCAATTTGCTGAGAGATATTTGACAGGCGGAAAGTCTGATCTTTCTCATCAGTACCGATTTTCAAACAGTATGGTCAGAATCCCGGATACTTACAATATGAATAGTTTGAGTAAAGGAATGGGTCTAGAAGAATCACGAGTCAAAATCATCCAAGAATGGGATGGAAATCTGATTGATGTAAAGCCACTAATACAGGAGTTTAAGGTTTGGTTAAGCCAGCAATGTAATAAATAAGATGTTAAGACGAAAAAGGACAAAACATTTTAGCAAAAAAAAAATTCATGAATATTTATAATAGGAGTAACAAACTCCCCATACCGTTTCTGATCCTCTATGTGCTTTCATAATTCCATTATTTAGATCGTGAGATATATCTTTCTCGTAGACAGAATACATGTTCCTAAAAATAGCAAAGTGATCTTACTCTCTTTCTCGTCTTTTCCCACTTTTCAAGATACATCTCGGTTATTGTCTTCTCCTAATCTCTCCACATACTTTATGTCGAGATTAATTCTACTACTCGTAAAAGTATATTAATCAAATTGTTGCTATAATAAGTGGCAAAATAAAATAATGATCTATTTAGAACTATGCGTTATATTCTGTATCTTTAGCCATGAAACATAGCCCTAATCACAATAAAAAGGATTCAAAAATCGCTGATGGGGAATCGAAAATAAATACAGTCATCCCGCCACCTACACAAACTTTTTTACCGTCTATTTCGTCGTTAAAGTTTCCTTTCAATTTAAAGGATGATCAGTTAGCAGCAGTCGACGCCTGGATGGAAAATAACAATAGGGGAACCATCCTCTACAGTACAGGAACAGGGAAGACTGAAATCGCATTTGAATGTGCCAGAAGACTTGTGGGTAAACTTCTCTCGCACAAAAGGAGTGGATCGCCATCGAAAATGAATGAAGTATACTCCACCGATTTGATCTTAAATGACGATAAAGAAACCACTTTTGTTTCTAAACAGTTTGAAACTACTGAAGAGCCCATTAGCAAAAAAGATATCCTGTCCTTTTCTTTTTTCAATATTTTGTTTTTGGTGCCACGGATATCCTTAATAGATCAAACTCTAAATAGATTAATTTCATATGGCATCCCTAAAGAGAAAGTTGGGGTGTATTTTGGAGAACGCAAAGAAAAAAAGGAAATAATGATATGCACTTACCATAGTGTATTAAGAAATCCACTACTAGTTCGACGTTCTAATATGGTGATATTTGATGAAGTGCATTTGATAAGAGACACTTCAAAATCATTTATTAAAATTTTTGATATTGTAATCGAAGACTCAACAAAGGCAATCTTAGGTCTTACTGCCACGTTAGATGAGAAAGATTTTAAAAATAGCACTATACTTGCAATATTGCCGCCAGTAAAAAGATATTCAATTGAGAAGGCAGTAAAAGATAAAAGACTAGCTAAACCCGTAGTAATTCCAATAAAAGTTTCTCTGACAGAACGTGAAATAAAAGAATACAACGTCTACTCCGCGAAAATAAAGAATATCTCAAATAGATTCAAAAGATATGATGTCAGTTCAATGACTGATCTTTTGAAAAAAGGTGGATTTGCAAGTGGAATGGCAAAAGCATGGTTTGCAAACATTCGAAAGAGAAAGTTGTTGTTAAGCTATGCTGATGATAAATTATCTGCAGCAGCAAACATAATTCAAAATAAATTTCCTGATGAAAAAATTATGGTATTTAGTGAGACAATAGAATCCATTGAAAAGTTAAGGGAGATTTTGAAAGAAGGGGGTGTAGAATCAAAGATTATTGACGCTAAAGTCAAAGCAATAGACCGGCAAAGGATTCTAAATTCCTGGGGTACTACTTTTAACGTACTCTTATCCGTGCATACTTTAGAAATCGGTTATGATGTTCCTCAGGTTAGAATAGAGATCATTTTAGCTACAACATCTAACATAAACCAAATAGTCCAAAGAATAGGCCGAGTGCTTCGAAAATATGAGGGCAAGAATATTGCGTTGATATATGTAGTGTATGTTCCAGATACAAAAGATGACCATGTGATTGGAGTAGTAAATAAGGCCTTAACAGTTGAAAATGAAGTGATTAAAGTTGTCAAGAAACAAAACCTTAAGACCGTCTCAAAGAGCATGGAGGGGAAAAGAGCGACTCAATCTCCACCTCAAAAATCTTCATTATTACCGCAGAAAGCAATATCAATTACCCCCTCATCAGACAAGACAAACAAAGGTTCAAAAAAGGTATCTAAGAAAAAGAACGTTAAAAAAGAAAATTATGAGAATAGAATTCACAGAGCATATGATCTTATAGAGTCAACTCTTAATGAAGCATCTCTTATAGTTGAAGAGGATTTAAAACCAATTGTTAAAAAAGAAAAGAATAACTCAAATCTCGATGACGAATCTTCAGAACATAGTAAGAGAATTTACAAGGTAAGGAGTTCTATGAATAAAGAAAAAAATTATCTTGTAAACTTGGAGGATCAGAGTTGTACTTGTAATGACTTTATTTACAGGCATGTAAAATGTAAACACATTATAGCAGCTGAATTTATTTCCACATAGATTTAGTAATAGTAAATAACTGCCTGCCCCGTCTCGTCTTGTAGATCAACGACCTACTATTAAATGATACCAATTGTTTTCTAAAATTTTATGCCAATTTTGAGGGCCAAAGCAACTCGTACATATGCTGAGGCAAAGTATGAGAGTCAAAAGATAATTTCATTTTAATATATCTTAATCAAATAACTTCAATTCCATAGGTTGTAAACCGTTAATGCATTCAAAAAACTGTCAAGGTAATCAGGAATTTTAGAATGTTCTATCCCTATTCCATTCAATGCATCAGGATACAGCCCCATGATTGAAAAAAAATATATGATTACTGTCAGTGATTAGAAAGTTTCAATATTGGTAAGGTAACATTCTTTTCGTAAAAGATGTTATGAAACCAAAAACTCAAAGTACAGCACACAGAATCAATATAGATATGATCGGCAGTAAAAAGGGTATGAACTAGATTCTTCTGAATGAATTTGAAGATTATTCTGAGTACTAATCAGTCATTACTAGTAGAGTTCGTAATCTGAAATGAGTTAATAATTTCGTTTACAACTGGCAAGTATAAATCATAGTACTTGTCTTGAGCCACAAACTCAATAATGTAAATTTTATCATCCTTTATGGTCCAAATTTCTGTAGCGTCTTTGCTGTTTTTGTCGTAACTGTAATCTAAGAATATTTGATGAGCGGGGTTACCTGCTAAAGTTGTATTCTGATTCCAACTAATCAGGTCAAAATTATGACAATATATCCCTATTGCACCTATTCTCTTGGCGGCTACAGTCATAAGTTTATTTTTATTGTCTGCCTCAGAAGCATTTTTTTCCATATATTTGAAGATATTGTTATTTGTGAAATCTCCAAAGGTGTCATAATCTTCAACAACTAATCTGATACTATTGTGAGAAGCTCCTATTTTGGGATTATAGTAATCACTCTGAATAGGAGCTAAGATTTCAGCTACAACATTAAGTGTTTTACTCTGATTATGAAAAATTGTTGCTGCTCCTTTCTCCTTTATTGTCCAATCTGATGGATAATCTATTTTTATTCCATAAGTGGGGTTAGAGTATGAGACTGCGGGCAAAGATAAAGAGAAATTATTCTCTTTTGTAAAATTTTTAATATTACTATTATTGTCTTGAGTGGATAGATCAAATTCAGATGTTTCTGTTAAGGCGGAAATATTCCAAAATTTGTTCTCACCATTTGTTAAGGATAAAACAGATATCATGATAATAATAAATGAAACTGAAACGGAGATGGATACTGATAATGTTGAGGATTTAATGACCAAGTTATTCTGATTTATAAGGGATACTATTTAAGCTGTCCAATGACATCGTCCTTGCAAAAACATTGATTTCAGAATAGAAGAATGTTGTTATTGACTGAAAATTTCATTTGTATTGCGAAAACAAAAATAATAAAGTCGAAAGTGATTGTTTGTATCACATTTTGCTGTCTTTTTTCTATTCTATATTGAGAACAAACCAAAAAAATTAGGAGGATGGTGTATTTGTTGTGTTGGCGTCTGTAGCATTAGCTGAAAGAACTATGATGTCACCAAAAGTCTGTCCTCTGTCGTCACTTATTCTCAATAATGGGGTGTCTGTCCCATCAGAGCCTTTATCCCACCAGGTAACGAATACCCTATCACCTAATGCACCAATTTCTGTGCGTTCTGATACAATCCCCTTTGATTCACTTAAGTTGATATCTTTACCAAATGTTTTTCCACTGTCATTTGATACTCTTATGAATACATCCGGCTGATAGGTCGTATCGTTTTTGTCACCTCCAGTGGCAATTACATAGACATTGTCGCCCTCAGCGGCAACCTTGAGTTCATATGGGGAAGTTTTGACGTTATCATACGACTTCATTCCTTGAGAAAGTGATGAAGATGCAAGACTGGAGTCAGAATTGTTTGTTAATTTGAATTCAGGACCAAATGTTTTTCCATTATCATTAGATGTCCTAATATAAGCGTCGGCTTCTCCTGTCTTGTTGTCTGCGTATGTAACGTAAACATTATTGCCAAATGCAGCTACATCTGCTTCTACTGAAGTTCCATTTGTAGAGTTACTCAGGCTAATTTTATCACCAAAGGTCTGACCACCATCATTAGAGGCCTTGAACATTACCTCATAATTTCCGGTAGTATTTCCCCACCATGCAACGTAGACATTGTCATCAGATACGGCGATAGGGCCTTCCTGTCGCTCCTGTCTATACAAAGGCCAAGAAAATGCATGTGCCGATTGAGGTACCGCAGTTACCGCAGTGATTATTGTTACAAAACATAGCGATAAAATTATTTTTATCCCTAATTTATTTTTCATTAATAATCCTATAGACGAGTATTATAAAAACAAATATCTATAACAATGTCATATGAAAATCAATATTCTTATTTAAAATAAGAAAAATTGGATGATAAGGCAGCTGGTAATTTTAAATTTCTAATCGCCTTGTTCTACCTTATCAATAGATATCATGATTGCTCAAATTAATAAGATAGAATTTTGATCCATGAGATTATGTGCACAAAGCACTCGGATAATTTATCTAAATTTTTTTAAAACATTTAGACTTTGATAAATTATTTTTCTAATAAAATAGCTAATCATAACCTAAAGAAGTAAGAAAAAAAGTCGTATGAAAGTCAGGAATGACTAATTACCTTACCTGCAGGGAAAATACTAATGATAGCCTTTCTGCTTTATTGGCCAAATCTTGAATTAAATTTTGTCAGCATACCGAGATACATATGTCAAGAAAGTTAATAATCATAACAAACGCCTTCACAAAAATTCATTACTAGCCACTGTAAGGGGATGGTCCAAGAAAAGGTAGGCTTGTCTGAATGTTACCTTTTCGTATCTGATACATTCAAGAATGTTTCAACGATTTCAGTAAAGGTTTTGGGATACTGATACATCAAGCCATGTCCAGCACCCTCGATTTGGACAAGCCATGATCCGGGGATCTTATCTACAAGAATTAATGAGTTTCCGGAAGGAATCGCATCATCTTCGATACCCGTTATGATTAAACTTGGGTTAGTCACCTTTTGGAGTAAATCGCAGACTCCAGACCAATTAGTTGAAAGCCAATGCTCATTTATCTCAAACTGTTTTTTTACTGTAGAAGAAAGGATAGTTTCAGAGGTCTTTGGAATTAAATCTAAAAAATTTTTATTTTCTTTGATCCATTTGAGTGGAAATGTAACTTCTAAGAAGGCGGATGCGTCTTTCGTGCGATTATTTACAAAATCCGTTAATATACTAATAACTTTGGAATTTTGAGGAATGCCTTCATGCCCGCCGCATGATGAACCATACAATATTAATCTGTTTATCTTTTCTGGGTAAGTAATAACCAACTGTTGAGCAACAAAAGAACCCATGGAAAATCCAAGCACGTCAGCTTTTTGTATTCCTAAAGCATTCATTAAACCCACAGTATCATTTGCAAATTGTCTAACTGAGAAAGGTTTTGTTCCCTCTGTAGAATTCCCAACGCCTCGATTATCAAAGATAGTTACCTTATGACTTTTAGCCAATTCATTTAGAAAATGTGAGGGCCAGACATCCATTACATTCCCACTACCGCTAATAAGTAAGATTGGCTCTCCTTTTCCAAAAGTCTTGTATGCAATTTCTATATCTCCCACAATGACTTTTTTTGGGTTGACTTTATCAATAGAAACGGACTCAGAATTACTATAAGGCAGTGTTGATTCATTGTTACTAATAGATTCTACCTGGCCATTAGCTGATATCGAATTTGAAATTTGTAACTTTTGATCAGTGACAAAGCATGTCAATCCAACTATATTTATGACTGCGATCGCTACCAAGATTTGGCCAAAGAAGGATAGTTCCCCTTTCATTAGTCTTATTTGTTTTATTCTGTATTTAATATGATTAATCGTTCAACTTTGCAATCATAAATTGAATGGAGATATTTTTGGATAAAACTAGTCACTAAACATATCAACTTGCAAATTAATTGTAACTCCTTTGACATTCTGATCAATTATGATATGTTTGCGTGATTAGATGACATTTGGTTGGGGTAATATAGATATACAAAAAATGGTCTCAAATTTGATGATAAGATAAAAATAAAAAATCACGTATCTTATGGTATTGTTACTGTATACAAATTTGGCATTGTTATCAATATCAGATGGATATTGAGGATATCAGTAACACTAAGCTCATGACAAAGTCGGTAATTTTAATCAATGACCGATCACCATAAGAAAAAAGACGACTGAACGTCTTGACAACCAATTGATTCGCAGATCCATCAATAATTTCAGACTGTGATGTAGGGTGTGGAAGGATGATGTGCGGGGGGAGGGGTGGGAAAATTGAGGAAAAAATTTGGGTCTTTTGTGCAGTATATGATAGACAAAAACTTTGATTACCGATATAGAAAAGGTATGGATTAAGCTTTCCAAAGGTTAGAAGTTTAATTTGCTCAAGTTTACTATAATTGATACAATGACGTTAACATTGAATAGCTTTAAAGAAACATACACATGCAAATAAAACTGAGCAGAAAATAGTTCAGGCTAAAATGTTTCTTATTATCTAATAGAATCGATCTTAAATATTCAACCTCTACTTTACAATCTAAGCATGTAATATCTTCATCCTGCAAGTCTTCCACATAGATAGCAGTCGAACAAATATTACAAAATACAAAATCAATAGGACACCTGTCTTTTTCTGGTTTTGCAGAGATGGGGGAGTCAAAAGGATTCTTGAAGTCCATTCTATTACCTTTATCCTCTATCAATATAATCTGTCATTTTGCTATTCTTGTCAATAATTGCAAACAATTTGAATTTGGAAGATTTTTTATGTATGATCTAAATTGGTACTGTAGATTTAAGGTACATCTTATATTTTCAGTATCCAAAAATATGTTAGAACCAAAGGCAATCAAGTTGGATGAAATGATAGCAAATTGGTTGATTTTTGTATGTCATAACATGTTTATTCTCAATGCAGGTCTTACCAGATTATCTATTTGTTAAGAATAAAAAAACATACAAGACTCATGTGAATGGGGACAACTATCTCTAAATCAATTACTTCTCTTAAAATAAGAAAGCTCAACTAGAAAACATGCCAAAATGGCCAGTAGCTTGCAAATATGCTCTCTATTTGCATAATCTGTTAGGTTGAAAAATTTTTTGATGTCTAGTACAAAAGTTATGCGACGAATTTTTCATTTTTTGGTGCCTCGTTATATGATTTACAATTGGGGCATTGTAATATTATATTGTGATAATTGTATGTCATTACATTTTCTGCTAAAACAAATCCACAGCAGCCACAAACGTGGGATTCCAGTTCGACCCCTTTGACTAACGCATCCTTATCATCGCTACTAAAAATTGTCCTTTTCTCTGCGTTAGACGGTGATATGACTTGAAGTTTAATTATTTTAGTCATTTGACATTTATTTGCATTGTCAGATTTAAGGTATACCCGGATTTTTTACTATGAAAAATAGCTGAACAATTCTACTATGATATTGATGTTTATGTCGCTCTTACATCTGTTTCAAATGGTATACACAAGTATGGAGGATACTTCAATTTTTTCACCAAAATGGCATTTAGCCATTTCATATTGATTAGTTTGATCATTGAAATATACTCAATTTGTTGTCCAGTGTGTTATAGAAATGTGGATGTAATTTCCGATAGTAGTTTATTGTCCATTATTCAAAATATTCTACTTTTTTCTTATGTCGATTATCTTGTGTGATAATTGACTTATTAGTCAAAATCTATGGTTATTTCAATACAAATCGGCAATTCTAGATAAAGTGACAATTCTTATTAATAACAAGAATATTTCATAGATGATGGCAAAAGGATTAGATTTGATGGTAATACCTGTCTTGTTTCTGATAATCGGAATCTCTACCATAACATTCATGTTCATTCCTTTCATGAACACGTATTCAGTATTCAATGAAAACCAAAATAATAGCAATACAAATCAATCACAATTTTTTATTCCTACAAACCTTACATTATTGAAACAGCTGGATCTTTATACTCTTTCTCAACTTCTGAATAATACCATATCGGACTTAATGGATATAGCAGACGTCTCAATGAACGGATCTAATTCTTTTGGAAACTTGCCTCTGGTAAATGTTACGAGTGAAATGAAAATGAAATACCATGGGATACCTAGCGACCTAGACCTAGAAAAGAGAAATGAAGCTAAAGAACTATTGGCTACTAACAAGGCTTTATTATATGTAGGGTTGCTTTTACCAAATGGAGATCGCTATTTTGGTGAACCATACTCTCCATATCAAACTAATAGTTCTATAACCAACTTTGCATATAGGGATCACTTTATTGGTGCCGTGGAAACAAATCAGCCATACTTAAGCAATACATTAAATGCAGTCTCTACAGGTGAACCACTTGCGATACTTGCTAACCCAATTTATTCAGATGCGAAAAACAATAATACATTGATAGGAGTGCAAGTGTTAGGTTTAAACTTTACCTACTTCAATGATCTGGTAAAATCAGCAATGCTACCAGAAGATAGTAATAAGAGGTTTGTGATAATAGATAACAACGGTACAGAAATAGCTGATTCGTCCTCAGACAACAATAACATGGAATCGTATAAGGAACTTCAAAGTTTTCAAAATGCCAAAAATGGTGAATCAGGGCTATTGGTGGAGAAAGTTAATGGTAAAAACATGTACATTTCCTATACTCCAATAAAGTTTGCTCAAACTAACTGGATTGTATTGTTAATGTCAATGAAAGATTGATTCACAATTATGATGTGAATATACTGGGTGAATATAATATTCCTAACCCTCCAATAGATTTCATTTTGTCACATTTTGATAGTTCCTTTGGCCAATTTCCTCGTAAAATGATGACCAGTAGATCAAATGGACAGTTTACCGTCAATACAAAACAAGAAATCTTGAAACGATGTGAGCAATCTGACTTTAAAGATTGTCGAATTAACGCATATCCTGAAACGATAGTGAAGGAAGAAATGCTAATTCAATCACCAAACTTCGTCTTTGTTGACTTGGATCTAGGCAATTTTGATAATGACATTAACAAATTGAATAAAGTAAAAAACAGTACTTTGAGAAAAATGGAACAAATGCATGGCTCACATCCGACACTTTCTTGGACTGGGAATGGTTATCATATTTACCTGCCTATAGACGTTCCAGTTCTGGACAACGAATATGTTTTTTCTAAGGATAAATTTCCAAAGTTATTTTCTTTAAAGGGAAAATATTCACAGTACTTTGTATCTGAAGCCTTCATGCAATATGCAGAAGATTTTTTCACAAGTGGAAGGGCCGATCCCAACCATCGACCGAAATACAAAACTTGTTTAATTAGGATCCCTGATACTTTTAATTCCAAATGTCTGAATAGAGGATTAAGCTTAGAGGACTCCAAAGTAAGAATCCTTCAAAAGTGGGATGGAAAAAGGATTGACGGGGATGCCATCACGCACGAATTTTTGATATGGTTAATAAGACAAGAGATTAATCTGAACAATTCATCTTCTAATAGGTCCAATCCTACTCAAAAAAATAGGACTAGATATCTTGGCACTGAAGAGAGTCATCATCAAAACAGATCTAGTATCAGAATTGAATGGATTGAACGGCTTTTACAAATTCCTATAGAAGATCAAAGAAAATACTGTTTATGGCGAATTATTGGTCCATATCTGATGAATGTTAAACATATACCAGAAGCAGAAACTGCCAAAACGATGGAAAAATGGTTAGACCAATGTAGTCATCTAAAGAAATTAGATTTTGAACCTAAAATTAAGATATATGGTATAATTAAAGGCAATAAAGGATTCAAGCCAATTTCTTACTCCAAACTTAAGGATGAAAATAAAGAACTTTATTTGTTCCTACAGAAGAAGAATTTAGAAAATAATTCCAAATAGCATTTTTGTCAAATCCCTTACATTGATATCAATCAAGTGCAATTTGACTATTACATAGAAACCTTCCAGCCTCAATATGGCACTCATTGTAATAACACATAACAATTTCACAGAACGGGTAAGATGTTCCAAAAATGCCAACATAATTAGTTGGCTATAGATCATGATACTGTTCTGCCAAAATAGAAAAGGGCTATGGCCTCCACAAAACAAATACAAATAATGAAATGATGTTGTCTATTACATGGAATCGACTTGTCTCCATTTGAATGCGATCCTATGAGAAACTACGGTAAGCATGAATAAATAATAATAGAAACCATTTCTATTTGGTATCAAGGTATAGGTCGACAATAATATTTGGAGGCATTTGTTAAGGTTTCATAATTTGTCCAGAATAGATAAGGAGTATATTTGTCCATAATACTAGATCCTATCTAAGGTATCATCATAAATTAAGTTAAAACCACCGTCCAAACAAACATTGAGATAATCTATCAAGTACCAATATACTTTTGATCCCTTAACTATTTTTATATCATAATACTTTACCGATCTTATGAGTAATTTGGATAATTCTACAAACCAAAAAGGTTCTCAGGCTCAGGTAGCCATTTTCCTATACCGCTCCCCAAAGAAAAATCATGATGCTTTAGTAAAGATAAACAAGCATTCTCTTGATTTTTTTATGAAACACGGTGTATCAAAATTTGAAGTCTTTAATCTCAATTCAAGAGAAAACATGATGGATTTTGTAAACTTATCAAAGACTATTTCTGCTAATGATGATGAGGATGTTTGGCTTGAAATCCAGTCATATAGAGATGCCAGCATGTACAAGAATTTATGAAGGCAATGGAAGGTGATAAAAGTGGTGATGAAATGTATAAGGACTTCATGGAGCTTATTACACCAGGTTCAATAGTTACTTTTGGGGATTTTAGTAAGTTAGAACAAATATCTTAGATATCTAACTCATCGAATTATTTTCCTTTTATATTTTCGCCTTTTATTACGAAAAATCTATTTAAATTAGTTACTATAAAACCAAATGGCTTGGAAACGATAATTTGCAATAGCCTAAAAAATGGTTTCAGGTTTACTTGCCATTTTATTTTTATCTCCCTACCATTTAACTCTAAAAGTCCCTTTAGTTTTATCTTTGGTTCCAATATGCCGTTAGTATGGTGGGTTTAGGCCGATGAATCATATAGATCTGATTTACATGGAGATTATGTTGGACCTTTCCTAGACTCCATTCGTCTGTGGTATTTTCTTACTTAAATTCAACAGATTCAATCCAATTGGGGTCTTTGCCTGTCTCATATCTATTCAAAAATTTTAGCTCACCTGTTTCTTCGTTAATTGCATGTATGGATATATAACCTGACTCTTGCCCCGCTGCAATCACAAATTTACCTCTAGGATCAATGTAAATACCGCGGTGTATTTTTTCAGTATCATAACTTCCAATGTATGTCAAATTCCCTGAGTGAGGGTCAACACCAAATGCAGTAATTGTGTTAGTAGCCCTGACACTTACGTATAGCCATTTACCATTAGGTGTAATGTGAATATCTGCAACTCCAAAAGTAGTAACTTCTTCATCTTCTGCTTCTTGCGACCTATCTTCATCTCCATCTCCATCTCCATGTGCAGGAATTTCTGCTTCAGGGCTTAGATTTGGAGGTATTGCTAAAATTCTTTGTATTTCATCTAAAATCCCTGTCTCATTGTCTATCTTATAGGAATAAACCATGCCATCCATTTCACTTGATACATACACAAATCTGTTATCTGGTGAGAAATCAAAATGTCTTGGTCCAGAACCATCTTCAGTGAATACTGTCTCCGGATCATTTGGTGTAAGAACTCCTGAGGTTTCATTAAACAAAAATTGCTTTATCTGGGCATTTCCTAAATGAGGAACATAAACAAACTGATTTGATCGATCAACCAGAATTGAATGGGGATTAGGACCTGTGGAAATTACCTGAACAGGTTCTGATTTCACAACCCCGTCTAGTCCTATTGGATTTACCTCAATTTTGGCATCAGTATATGAAACTGAAAAAAGATAGCGTCCCGATTGATCAACTGAGATGTAAGCCATGTTATAAGGTAATAATTCTTTAGATAACTGATTCAGGTTACCAGTTTCAGGAGTGATAGAATAAGTAATCACTGAAAAAGGTTCTGAACGAACAGAGGCATAAAGGAATCGATGATCTGGACTCAAAGCCATATGCTTTACATTTGGTCCAGCAGGCACCTTTTCCACCATTTTAATGTCACCTGTTTCGGGATCTAGCTTCATGACCGATATATCTCCATCTTCGCCATTAGAAACATATACAAATGTTTGCTCTGAATAGGATTGATTTATTCCCATGGATAAAGCTGGAATGAGTAGTGCAGTCATTAAGATTGGAATCCTGAAAGCAAATAGATTAGTTTTCTCTGTCATTAATAGATCGCATTGGTATCTATAACTGGTATAAATAAATGTCTTGCTCAAGCAAACAAGAGTTCCTAGTGATATATCAAAATCACTACTTAATCGTATGTTGTAAATGTGTGAGCTAATTTAGATCGGTAGTAGCAAAAATGATACAAAATTTTAATGAATAATGGGTTGGATTATTTTGCTATTATGTGATTGTTGTTTTGTATTGCCTATTCGGGGGACCTTATCTTATTACCTACAAAGATATAGATCATGCCTTATGTCATATTCTAAATTTTTTGATTTTTCTTTTTCCAATTGGTTCTCTTTTCGGTTAGATTCTCAAAATTTTCGTATATATGGGGCCTTGTTTCTCTCATCCCATCTATTATGGGTTTTGCCTTATGCCAAAATGGACTAGGATTAAAAATATCAAAATATATGTCTGTGGAAATTAGACCATGACTAATAAGTGTACCCGACAATTCAAAAAATCCACACACTGCAATAAAATGCGATCTTTCTTTTGATGTTCCAGAATATTTTTCATGATACTCTTTGTAACTAATAGCATCTAATTCATCCAAAAACCATAGTCTGGAATCTCTATGAGTATCATATATTTTGTACAAGTCAAGAATTAGACTTGCTTGATTATCGGAATACACGTTATACTTACATCATATTGTACTTGATAAAGATATGAATTACCTATTGCTGGTTACCTAGATTATTTGATTAATGAAAAACGCGGGTTGAGTCTCATATAGTTTTGAGTTGATGTTGAGGTGAGTTATCTAATATAGTATGATTAGGTGAGTTCCTTTGCAATAAAGTTGCTACTCTAATACCTTCTTGTGGCTTGGAGCGAGAAAAAACTAATTTCAAAATCATAGAAAATATTAATCATAGTGATAATTATTATTCCACGAATACTAATAAGGGAATTAGGTAATTGATCTTTGACTTCTACTAATCATAATCTTGATCCCATTCAATACAAGAATAATACAAGGTTAAATTGGAATACAGTTGCTCCCAAATACCATGAGGATTGGGCCTGCACTTACACAGGTCCTTTCAAATCAACGATTGAATTAGTTAAACTAGCTCAAATAAATCAAAATGATGTAGTTTTAGATTTAGCTTGTGGAACAGGTGCAGTTGCAAATGAAGTAATTAAACGCATTTATGATAATCACCAAGATAATCATATTGATAATGGAGCCACTCTGGTGGGAACTGATATATCTAGGGTCGCCCTCTCAATAGCTAAATCATCGCTAACCCGTAGATTCCAAAAGTCATTTCTTATCGAAATGGATTCGGAGAATTTAGGCTTTCGTAACGCCTCTTTTAATAAGGTCTTATGTCAGTTTGGTCTGATGTTTTTTCCAAATACAGTACATGTTCTTAAGCATATAAACGATCTTTTGATCAAAGGAGGAAAATTGGTCGTATCTGTTCACGGAACTTCTGAAGGTGTTCCTTATTTTAGCTGTATCATGAATTCTATCTTAAAATCTATACCTGATATTAGACCAAAAGGATCTCCATCAGTTCATACATTTGGTAATCCTGGCGATTTATACGATGCATTAGAAAATGCAAATTTTCATGATATTTCAGTTAAGAAATATACATATTTTTATAAAGCAGGTACATTTGATGAGTATTGGTCTGGCTATATGTCTTCCACTGCAAATTCTATACGTTCTACAATTGAGTCAAAAGGCACACATGTACTTTCAACTATTAAGGAGGATTCAAAAATAAACGTTAATGGATATAAGGATAAAACTGGATTACTTAGTTTTCCTTGGGATGTACTAATTGCAACTGCTCATAATAGCTGATCTATTGGTGTTTGATTGATTATTCCTGATGGAAGGTCCTTGCGCTTTCCTATGCTTGATTGTAATATAGAGCGAAAATCTATTAGATAATAGATTTAGATTGTTAATTTAAGAGTCTAAATTATGGTCCGCAAGGATGCATTTTTTGTATATGTAGGGTCGTTTGCGAAATATTATTGACACTATTTTTTTTCAAGGTCAAGACAGAAACACATGTAACTTTTATGCGGAGATAAAAGCACCTATCACTAATCCATTTATATCCAACCCCCATTCATACTGTCATGTCGACCACTCAATTCAGTTCACAATCACGTGGACAGTATGAATCAAGGGCTTACTCTGCCGCAGACCCAAAATCTCAACTTGTTCCAACATCGATCCCAAGACGGGATCCTGGTAATGGCGATGTTCAGATCGAGATCCTTTTCTGTGGTATTTGTCACTCTGACCTACATCAAATCCGTAATGAGTGGAGTGCAATGCCTACAGTTTATCCATGCGTTCCTGGACATGAGATCGTAGGCCGAGTCACAAAGGTTGGCAACGCAGTCACAAAGTTCAAACCCGGTGACCTAGCTGCCGTCGGCTGCTTGGTAGACTCTGATGGTAACTGTCCCAACTGCCAATCTGGTCTGGAGCAGTTCTGTCCGCACATGACCTTGACCTATAACTCTCCAGATATACACCTTGGAGGTGTCACATATGGAGGCTATTCCGATAGTATTGTAGTCAAAGAGCACTTTGTTTTACACATTCCTTCCAACATGAATCTTGCTGGAACCGCTCCTCTCTTATGCGCTGGTATAACTACCTACTCCCCCATGCGTCACTGGGGTGTTACCACGGGGAAAAAGGTAGGGGTAGTAGGTCTTGGGGGACTAGGTCATATGGCCGTAAAGTTTGCTCATGCACTTGGGGCCCATGTCGTAGTTTTTACTACTTCGCTTAAGAAGAAAGAAGATGCAGTGACCTTGGGAGCAGACGAAGTGGTTGTTTCGCGAAATACCGACGAGATGAACAAGCACGTTGGCAGTTTCGATTTTATTATTGACACCGTTTCTGCAGAGCACGATATTAACGCGTACCTTCAATTACTCCGACCCGATGGCAACCTCACCCTCGTTGGCGCCCCGGACAAGCCTCATTCTGTATCTGCTTTAAGCCTTCTGTACAATCGTCGCAGCCTCTCTGGCTCTCTTATCGGAGGTATTGCCGAAACGCAGGAGATGCTCGAATTTTGTAGCAAACATAACATTACCGCTGATGTCGAAATCATCCCGATCCAAAAGGTAAACGAGGCTTATGAGAGATTGTCCCGTGCAGATGTAAAGTATCGCTTCTCCATTGATATGTCCTCTCTTAAATCTCAGTAACATAGCGAGGCCTCTTACTTTTAATTTTGTGCCTTAACCTGCTCATTAAGAGCCGATATTTCCAAAAATATTAATGCTCTTCAAGATTATAGTAACATAATATAAACCAGTATTGCTTTTTTAAGACATAATCAATGGGTTTACTTATATGTTATTTAATTACCCACTGTGTGAGTAATTTCTTTTAGCTGCAATACGAGCCAACTCAGATCATATTTCATAATTACCTGATTCTTATTAGAAAGTCTATAAAAATAATGGGTAAATTGATAATTCAGTTATTGATTTTGGTTTTTTCATCGACCTGCAACATCAGGAGAATTGGTTGATTATAAACTATCAGTCTGATTAGTGTAACCAGGTTGTCCAATCAATTGCTTCGCCTGGTCAATATGATTTTTTGCACCATTGTAATCACCTTTATCTATAGATTTCTTTGCTTCATCTAAATGAAAGTTTGCGTCAGGACAATCAAAACAAATTGTTGCATACGACGACTGATAAAAGTTGATTTCAACCATGCTAAAGAGACCAAAAGCGATTAGTGCGACAGTAATAGAGGTTTTAGAATGAGAATTCATTGAATATTCATTGTCCGTTCAAATATAAAAAATTTCCATGAAAATAAATCTTGTTATGTTGGATATCAAAATTACTCGATCATCTAGAATTGCTGCGCCCTTAGAAATGAGATCCAAACTAAGGCCATGGTTTGAATGAATTGTGACCATGTATATTAAATGATATGGCAATTTGATTGTCATTAGCTAATCTAACAAATAGGATGAAATATCTTGAATAATATAAAATCTTGCTAGAAGCAAATAATTAATACTTTAGATTCGCAAGAAAATGGATTTAGATAAATTGCATCGTATATATACAATTGGTCTAAAATCTTGTTTTGAAAACTATTAAAATAATTCAATACGTTGCTCAAACCGAAATCAGAAGGATCTGGTAATAAAAACAACCGTTTCTTTCGAGAAGTTGTTAATAATGTTATTTATTGAGGTATCAAAACACTAGTGTGTATGTTACTAATTATCTTTCTTGTATTACTAAACAGTGATTCCATCCAGGAATTCAAATGAGAAGATGTCAATACAACCAAGTCATAATTCATTTCATTAATTTCACCAACTATTTCATCTATTGTGTTACCTGTCTTAAATTTATATGAGACTTTCTCACAACCAGCATGTTTAATCTTCTTTATTTTCTCTTCCATTGAATCTATTAAGTCACCTTCAATGTTCTTCACATTATCTTGTTTTTTAACATCATTAATGATTTGTAGAATTGTTATCTCTGCATCCGACAATTTTGATAAATAAATAGCATAATTAATCGCCTTATTTGATTTATCTTTTCCATCATGAGTTACTAGAATTTTTTTAAAGGATGGGAGAATAAATTCGGAAATAAACTCTTTCGGATCTGGAAGCACTGTCGGATCTGGAAACATGAGTATATTATCAAAACGAATTATTTAATAATATCTGAGAATTATTTTACAGAACTTAGAACAGTCGCTTTCAATATGGAATTAGAAGAAAAATCAATAGGTAAGTAGACCATTGTGCTATATTGCTATCATTATAAATTGTAATTACTGAATTTGGTATTCTGAGATAGTGTGTCATTCCTATAAGCATCATCCATTTATGCTGGATTAGTCATAAGTGTTCAGTTTTGCTATTTTCAATCCATACTATGTTTTTTTTAAGAAAATAGTAAACTGTTATATTACATTCTTCTCAATAATTTTACGCTAACGGTTTTTGATACAAGTTATATCGTATAATATTAAGTGTTATTTATCAAATTGACCAATATCAATATCAACAAGAAACAAATCTCGATTTTGGCAGTAGTCACAGCGATGGCAATTGTAATGACAGTGTCTCCAGTTGGAATGAACTTTTCTAACAACTTCGCATTTGCAGGTGGAAAAGATCATGACAACGATGATGACGATGATGGTAATAGTGCCTCACAAATTATAGCACAAGTTCAACGATCTATCCAGAACAGCCAAGTAGTTTCTGGTGGCGATACTGAGGATTCTGGAAACAATTTCAACTTCCAAAACCAAGAGAACGAAGGTAACAACGCTTTGGCACAGAGCAATGATGACGATGGTGATGGTGATGGCGGTAATAGTGCTTCACAGGCAATAGTTCAATCCCAATCATCAAAGCAGAACAGCCAAGTAGTTTCTGGTGGCGACTCAATAGGTTCAGGAAACAATTTCAACTTCCAAAACCAAGAGAACGAAGGTAACAACGCACTAGGACAACAATAA
>JARFXS010000008.1 GCA_029194465.1 Candidatus Nitrosocosmicus sp. | reverse complement strand
GGGGTTTACTAAAGAAATCTGTACACATATTAATGGAAGGAGTACCGTCAAATATTTCGTACGAAGTAATTCAACAAGCATTACTCCAAACTAAAGGGGTTACAGGCGTATTCGATTTACATATTTGGACCATAACTTCTGGATATCATGCTTTATCTGCTCACATAGTTGTAATGGATACAAGCAATTCTTATCAAGTTCTGCACGATATCAGTTCAGTACTTGAGAAAAGATTCGACATAACCCACTCTACTATCCAAATCGAAAAATTTCATCCAACAGATATTGATGAATGAATAATGAATTTATAGACAAAAGATACTTCCATAAGCTAGATCGAAGTCAACCTCAATTAGATCTTGATATAAAAGGAGAATATATACAGGAAATGATAATATAGTTTTTAGAGCTATGAAATTTATTCAAAATAATGTCATTTTTTGTTCATCTTTTGCCATTGTATTTTTTTTCTTATTCTTGGTATTAAATTTCATTTTTACAGAATCAAACCAACTAATAGTGAAGAATATAGCTTTCGCACAAACTCTAGATAACCTTACACTGTCTGCTCTAATTAATCAAGGCTCACCACATTATGGAAATCTTAATGCTTCATTGGTGGTCGTAGATTTTAGCGATTTTCAATGCCACCTATGCAAAAGATATGTAGATAATACAGAACAACAAATCAATTCCTCCTATGTCCAACCAGATAAAGCCATCTATGTGTTTAAGCATTTACCAAACAGAGGATTTGATTCAAAAAACGCTTCATTAGCAGCACAATGTACAAATGATCAAGGAAAATTCTGGGAATTTCATAAGATTTTGTATGCAAATCAAGGTCCAATTGATTCTGGATGGGTCAACACTGAAAATTTAAAGAAATTTGCTTCACAATTGCAAGGTTTCAATATTACGGAGTTTAACTCATGTTTTGATACTAAAAAGTATGAATCATTCATAGACAAAGATATTGCCTTGGCAAATTCATTAGGATTTACAGATACTCCATCATTTATAATAATGAGTAGTGACGGTTCAATTATTGAAAAAATTCAGGGTCCAAAACCTTTTCCTATTTTTAAGACAGTTATTGATGGTCTTAAAAATAAAATGCCTAAAAATTAAATGTCAGGATTTTATGCATTCAAAGTAGTATATGGTTCAAATCCAATTTTGTATATTGGATTAACCATTCTAGTATTCACTTTATTTTGGATTTTTTTTAATGTCATTGATGAACTGCTATTTTTTTCTCCGATACTTTATTTTTATCTACCAGACGATGCTATAGTCGGATTCATTTTATCTACTACAACTGCACTGCTTCTGGGAGTTGTTGTTTCAATGAACATTTACCTATTGAGAAATTCAAGTTTTAAATTAGATAAATCGGTAATTTCAAGTTCTTTCTTAACAATATTATTTAGCACTTGCGCCAGCTGTTCTTCAATCGGATTTGTAATAATTTCTACTTTTGGGAGTATGGGCATTATTGCTACCGCCTTTCTTACAAATTATCAGATTCCACTACGATTGGTTTCAATAAGTATTTTGATTTTAGCTCTATATACTGTTTATCGCAGAACTACAAACACTTGTTCGTTAAATTATAAGGAATATGACAATTCAAGATGGAAGTAATGGTCTGATTTTGGTATATGATGAACAGGTAACATAATAGTATGTAGGTAAACTAAAAAATCAGATATCGAGATCCTCTATTCTGTTTTTTTCTTCTTTCTAGCAGGCTTATGTGAAATTGGTGGCGATATCTCGTATGGCTGTGGTTAAAAGAAAAGAAGAGAGTAAGTTTTGGATTAGTCGGAGGAATAATTCTCTCTATTTACGGAAAAATTCAACCCTTCAGCCCCCAAATTTTGGCGGTGTATATGCAGTTTATGTGGAATATTCGTAGTTATCGCAATTATTTGGGTTTTAATAATTGATAAAAAAAGACCTGATAGATATAAAATCTACCAAAACCCAACAGCATACAAAATTTTGTATTTCTAAATTTATTGATCCTGCTACAAAGTATTTTATAACATTTAGTATGTCTATTGTAGATATTAGAATAGGACTTTGCTAACACCGCTCCCCTCAAAATGAACAACTTGTAATACTGAAGTTAAACTAATGAATTGAGATGTCCGTCTATAATTAATCATCATATATTCTATCATACTAGTAACAAAAGGTCTATTTTGTATTGTGTCCTCCCCTTGTTAATTTTGTCAGATAAAGAGGGTTCAAACGTCCAGTAATTTGTTTTACTATTCGCATAGAAAAATGTATTAATGGAAATGCGACGTCCTTTACAATGATTACAGGACATCTAACCTGATATATTAAAAGATTGGCAAATTTTGATTTGGACAGTAGACTATATTTTCCTAAACTTGACTCTGTAATAATCAAATCAGGGTTATACACAAGAACTGATTTTAACAAGAGCTTTCCAAATTGCATGGCATCTTTCTCAATCCCCTCAGAAACGTAAATTTCATTAAAATCAACTCCCGCCTTTTTAAAATATTCCTTTCGTGCTAAATAATCAGATGTGTATTCCTTCCTTCCTGTAGTATTATTGAATTCAGCTCCTTTTTCCTCATTAATCATTTTAGTATTTCTGTTTAGCGCAACAACAATTAGGTTAAAGTTTCCACTATTTGCAAAATAATTAGTTACCTGTAATATTTCGTCAGAGTTGTCTCCGTCATCATAAAGAATTACCATGTTTTTTTTGATACCTAATGATTGTTGCATTTCATAGAATTCTTCCCGCTCTACAGCAAGTAAAGCATCATCCCTACGTGCTCGGATTGCCAAGTAATCGCACGTTATTAAATTTTGTAATTTATTATTGGCTCTAATATATTCATAGTCGCCTATCAATAAATTGATTTTTTGTTCTGCTATTGTGGATAATATTGCTTCAGTGGTATCATGAGAAACTCTTAAGAGGAAATGGTAAACAACATTTTCTTTATTAAGCAAATCTCTTAATGGCTCAAATGCGTTTCTCGCTGAGTCAACAAATGCAACTCCTGCAGATAGGGGGGTCTGATGAGGAATCGTTATTGTTCTTACAATATTAATTTCTGCATCTTTTTCTCTAGCTATCCTAATTGCATATTTTATTAATCTGTCAGGGTCATCAGCAGTATAGGGTATTAAAATTCTAAAGTCCTTTCTTGAAAGATTTCCTTCAGTTGTGACAATAGGGCAATAATTCGCTATCTCTTTGGTAAAAGTCAATAACCTATAGACTACAAAACCAACTAATGCCCACAAGACAGTAATTAGCCAACTAAAAGGAGCTGTAACTAAAAGATAAAGTGCTAATCCCATCATTAGTACAATGCCAGTTACAGGTATGATTGGGAAAAATGGAGTTTTAAATCCGTAGTCAAGTGTATTACCATACATTCTACGTATTTTGATAACCGAGGCATTTACCTGTGTGAACAAAAGTAGAAAAATTACAGCAGAAGCTTGAGCGATGGCTTCAAGAGGCAGTGCATAAGCCATTATCGCCATTATCAGTGTTGATAACATAACAGCCATGAAAGGTGTTTTAAATTTTGGATGTATCTCACTTAATTTATGGGGTAAATTATAGTGCCTTCCCATAGCAAAAGCAACTCGAGCAGAAGAAAATGTTGTAGCATTCAAAGCGGCTAATGTAGAAACTATGCCGCCTATTAAAACGACGAAATATCCATACGGCATAAATAGTTCTGCGGCTTTTGAGATTCCCAAGTCCCCATTTAATCCTATGAACTGCCAAGCGGGTACCCCATCAGGAAAAATAGCACCAATACAAACGAATGCAACAAGACAATACATAATAACTACAAGAGTAAGGGAAATGAAAATCGCCCTTGGAATATTTCTTTTGGGATTTTTTACCTCTTCGCCTGACTGAACGATAACTTCATAGCCTTCAAAAGCAATAAATGTCAAACCCATCGCGGCGGCCAAGCCGCCTAGGCCCATTGGCATAAAATCAGAAAAATTATTTACCCAATTAGGATTATTGGCCATTGTCCACAAACCCGCAACTATGATAGAAACAATGGCTACTAATTGAAAACATCGTTACGACAGTTCCAATTTTACCTGTTTCCGAAGTTCCCCTAATATTCACAAATGCAAATATCGCCACAGCAATAACTGCAAATAATTTATCAATAGGAACAAATCCAAATAGACTATCTATAGAAAGTATAATGCTGATTGTAAGAAACTTGCAAAGAAAGAACCAAAGCCAACAGCATACAAACTCCCAGCGATTATGAGCAACAAGACATCCATCCACTAAAAAAGCGTATTGGGCCTGAAGGCCTTCTCGAACTCAGGTAACCTCCACCAGCTTCAGGTAATGCAGAGCCTAACCGGCATAACCCATATGCAAAAGGGTACAAATGGCGTTAATGATAAAGGCAATAATTACTGCGCTTCCGGCTAAACCAATAGCAGGCCCAGTTAACACAAAAAATGGCGCCACCAATCATGGCAGCTATTCCAACCATGATAATATCTAATAGATTTAGAGAACGAACAAGGTTATGCTGATGTGGGTGGATTGAGTGAAAGAATGGTTGTCTTTAGAAGACATGAATTTTAATCAGGCCCCAAACATCTAGAATATGGGATAACTTTCATTGAATTATGACATCAAAATACCTTTTACAAGTTATTTATACTTATTTATGTTAAGACCCCGCTACTAGCGAATAAGAAAAAGCCTATTTAGCTATCAAAAAGTGCATGCTATTGTTAGATGCTTAGAGACCATGAACTCCATCTTGAGGACATACACTGAGGGAAAATTCTTCAAAAGTATGAACCCATGACTACCTGACTTGTGAACAAATCCCTTCCCCTCCTTGTATTCACAGGTTTATACAATGTTCTTATCTAAAAAATAACGAAATTTAACTAGATTTTTAGACAGTTTAAATAAAATAGAACCACGAATGTCAGCTTTATCATAATTTTGATAACAATAGAGATGATAATCAAGTCAGGTCAAACCCTCTCATATTTTATTCACTAATGTAGAAAACTTGAACAACGCAACGAAAAGAAAAGAAAAATTGAAATTGTTTCAAAGGTTCAAGCCTCACATATCAAAAATTATTGAATAAAGTTCCACAGATTAATTAAAATAATGCAAAAACAATTATTTTTGCAGTAAATGAAATGAATTATTCAAATGTAAAGATAATATATAAAAAGTCTTATTGTAAACATAGTTCATGATACTTAACTTAAAAGTCGACCTTGGTAATGGTTATATTCATGGAATAGCATCAAATAATCAAAAATCTTTTAAAATAAATATTCAGGAAGGATCAGAAATTCATATGGTTATCCCAGAGGAGTTGCAAGTAAATTCTAAAGAAGGATCGATTTTTTTTACAACTGAAGCAGGATATGATATTTCTCTACAATTAAATTTTAAAAAATTGGAAACAGATATGATTTTAGTTTATACAGATATAGATACGTTAATGAAGTTAGCTAAAAATCTCCCTATTCAGATGGAGATAAAATAGTACAAAATAAATATCTTTTTTTTTGGTAAAGCATTTACGGTCAATGATAAATCATATCACAACTAGATTCTATAATTACTAAGATATGTATCATAAATCTAAAAAGTAGTGGTCAAAATATACTACAATAAATCATTCCACTTCTTTCCCTGTAATTTCGAACAAATATCGATAACCATTTCTTGTTCCGAGATATTTATAATCCTCTAGATTCTCTATTATATCGCCATCCATGATCCACTGAAAAGTTCTTTTCTCCTTTTCACTTATCGAATCATCTTCGATGCAAACTAGCGTATCATGTTGCTCAATGTTGAAATTGTAACCAATTACCTTGGTTCCCTTGGTTAAGAGAAGGGTAAAGGGACTTTGCTCAGTAGGTCCAGGATCAAATCTATGTACTTTTAATTTCATAAGATAAAATAACGATGTCTCTTAATTATTGTATTGTCCTAAACATAAGCTGATAAATAAGTTTGATAATGATATATGATAAAGATTTTTGTCATAATTAATAAGCTAACATGATAAATCAATGTTACAGTATTATAATTCATATGGATGAAAAATATTGAAAAAATAAACCGAGAATATTATCCAACAATCTTACAACATCAATAAGCTTGCCAATACGATCAAAATTGATTACAAGGAGTACTATTTCACATGCATGTATTAAAAAACAATCTAGTCACAGACTCTGGAGAAAAATAGAGGGTTCTATAATCTATATTGAACCCCGGATACAAACAAAGTTGCATTCATAGAAGTCAAAAACTAAATCGATAAGAAAAATGGAAATATATAATGAATATAGAAATGCGTGGAAATAACTATTTCTATCTTTTGATCTTACTAATTCATTTTAGTTCCAAATAAAAGATCATAATAGTCCTCAGATGGTAAACCATATTCTGTTGTTTTCATTCAGTTAACTAGCAGAGTCAGCTTGTTGAGACTTTTCGTGACTTTTTTGGTTCCATTTTCCGATTACAATTGACATTGAACTAATCAGAGCAGTAACAGCATCTAAAAAGAACTGTTTACTCAAACCATCATAAAATATTACCTTATACAAGTTAATTAACGGGGGAGACTTGATCATAGAGATATTCTTCGGCAATACGAGACTGTCTAACTCTATATACGTTAAATCTAGTTCTTTACCAGTAATTTGGCTTTCAATATTTTTGTCCAGTTCAAAGGTTGTTCGGATTATAAAACCATCATCTAAATCCTTCTGAAATTCCAAAAAGAATGGAGTAGACAACCCTGACGAATAAGGCAATTGTGGAGATACTTGTGCTTGAAATTCGATACCTTCAGTTTTATTTTCCTTTGTGGTATCCTTTGTTTCATAGCCCCATTTTTTTAACCAATCAATTAATTCGTAAAATTTTGATTCTTTTAATTTCATCAATTCAGTTCCATCTTTACCTGCGTCTTTTTCAACCGTTATCTCCTTACTTACATTACTAGAGGTAGATTCAGCCGCACTATCGGTTTTGTTCGATGTAGACATCTTCTTAACTAAAATTAGAATATTATTTAAATAATGATTTCAATCTCAATTATGAGACTAACGTTTTGTTCGATATCAGAAAAAAACTTATTTGTTCCTTATCAAAGTAGTCGCTCTTGCTAATTGAAGTGAGAAAGAAGAAATATTAAGATCGCTTGTATGATAAACATATAGACCAATTAAGAATTAAAAGAGTTGATCATGTTCTTATTTCGATTCGGATCCGTATCTCTTCATTCCAAATAGTCTATTATGAGGCTAATAACATAGATATAACCTCTATTACTTAGGTAATATACTGCAATCAAGGATTAACTGTAAGTTGCGAGCACTATTTAATAATGATCCTTATTATCGGTTTCGATTCTACATTTTAAAAATTACTGATAGCATTTCTAAATATTAGGATAGATGTTATGATAGTTAATTGGCATGGATGCTAACAGGAAATTCTGTTAGATCATTGGTTTTAAAGAATTGCAACTTCGTAAATTCATCATGCAAAGATTTTATGGACATATTGTGGCACATGGTTCTCATTGCATCAAGACAAGAACTAATCAATGAATGAATGAAGAAGAGTTTGAAGGAATTAGACTTGGAAAGCAAAAAAGTGTTAATCTGTACTAATATTTCATTAATTTGTACTAATATTTCATTAATCTGTACTAATTTTTTATAATTTTTCATATAATATTGAAATATTTATATAAAAGAACTGTGTAATATATTTGATCAGTATGGGTAAAATGTCAAAAGAAATCGCTGGGCCTGGTGTTGAAGGTACAGTACAAATGCTCAAAAAAGCATATGGCGCTGAATTATCTGCATTTCATTACTTTTGGTTCGTATCACAGAATATAGAAGGATTGGGAGTATTACATCAAGGTTTCTTTGAAGATAGAGCAAAGGAAGAATTAGGACATGCAAAAAAAGTTGCATTCAGGTTAATGCAGTTGGAAACACAACCAACCGATGAACCATCACAATGGGAACAAGACAGTGGTCTCGGAAAGCTACAACCTTCAAGATATTTAACACTTAGGAGTGCATTGGAAAAAGCATTAGAATTTGAAAGGGCTGTAATTAAACATTATAATGATTTGGCAAATAATGTAAAAGATAAAGACCATGCAACATACCATCTTGCATTAGAATTATTAGACGCAGAATTAGAAGATGAACAAAACATAGAAGATATTTTAGCAAAGCTAGAAATCCAATAAAATATTTTTCTTTTATTTTTTGATTTAAAACAATGATATAAATATATTGTAAAAGTACTTAGTCAGGTTGACTGACACTATTTCTAAATATTCTACTTATTGTACGGTGTGTAAGATTAGCGTAAATTTATCAGATATTAGATTTGTTAGATTAGCAAATAATATGGCGACAATTGAAGGCAATTGTACTATTTGTGGTCTGAGGTTGATGAAGGGAAAGATTATGCCAAAAGCAGGAAAAAATCCTCTCCAAAAGAGTAAAAGAAAAAATAACAGGAGAAAATCAAATCCTTATAATTTGTTAAAGTCGAAGAAATAATTTGTAGTAAATAAAATGGTAAGGAAAGCAATATTATGTTTTGAAATTCATTTCATCAAATACGTTAATTAGCCATTATTTTCTCTTTTTCTGTTGGATGGAAGCTCCAAACCGATAATGCCCATCATTGATTCACCTATGGGTTCAAAAATAGTTCTGAGAGATTCATCATCATAATACTTCGCTATATCAGACAACTTTGATTCAATTTTCTTTTGTTCAATTTTTAATAAAACATATCTAGCTATAAGGGCCTTAACCTCGTCTGCTTTATCTTCTTGAATTGGGTGCTTTCCTGATGAAGTAGAATTTGATGTATTAGTAGAAGCGGTTTTAGCAGGCAATACCAATTTTAATAGTTACTTCCTGATATTATGGTGCATCTTTGAGAACTACTATAGGACCATATCTTATGGCTGTCTCATTTAATGCAAAAGTCATTTGGTCGATTGAGTCAAGTATTCCATCTGTGTTTTCACAAATATAGGTTATGAAATTGTCTTCAGACTCTTTTTCTTCATTTTCATTTATGAGTGACGATGACGATAAGGATTGTTGATAGTGGTGGTCGGTAGCAGACATTAGTATGGCCTAATTAACCCAGCCTAATATTTAAATTGTTTCATAACATAAAAAATCAAATCATTTCCATTATTATGCTTACAAAATTTATTCAGAAAATAATGGAATGTAGGTATATTTCCATATCATTGTATAGATTAATTAGTTCGATTTTATTAACACTAAAAATAACCAGTCTATAATTGCAGAAAACGCCAAATAGAAAACGAAATGGATGTTTCATTGAAGCTAATAATTTCTTGAATTTCTAATTTTTGTTCATTCTGTAACTTAGCTTTACATCACAGACCCAGAAATAAATCTCATTTTTGAAAATCGAGATCAGGATTAAATAAAACTTTATCTAAAGTTACAGAAAAGTTCCAATGGGCCTATTGGTTGACTTTGAATCGGTAAGAAAGGCTACAATCATGACATAAGTTCACATACCACTTCTTGTAGCAATATGTAACAAAATCATGAGTAGGTCATCCGTACCTAAAATGATGCCTTGATTACTGTTTTAGTGACAGACAGTTCTATTTGATGTGTATGTACAATCAATCATGAATATTACCCAGAATTTTTCTTGACTTGTGGAATCAAAAACGAAAATCTAGATCAGGATTAAATAAGTATTTGAGCAATTCAATGATACTACTCGGAACTCAATAGTACAATGGATTTCATCCAGTCAAACCTAATATGATATTTGGAGAGTAAGAAGGCTACAATCATGCGATAAGTATCTTCTATTGAAGAGTGTTTATGACTGAATGAAAGCAATATTATCCATACGGATTTATTGATGTTTTTTGAGGATACAAAAACATGGGAGGCGACTTGAGACCTTATTGACGCCTTCATTACTCTTCCATGTATCAAAATCTAAGAAAATGTTGTAGAAATCAATTACTGTATGTATATATCAACAGGTCCTAACAAAAAAAACCAAATAGTCTAGAAATCCAGACTATTCTATTGTTGACCTAATGCGTTGTTACCATCATTCAAGTTGAATGACAAAGCAACGTTGTTACCGGAGGCTGTAGAATCCCCATTTTCAATGAATACTTCACTAGATTGTCCAGTAAACTGATCTTGTAAAACTCCTTGGGTCGAGTTGTTTGATTTGATCTTTTTTGCAAAAACACTTTGGTTATCGGTGTTCACATTTAACACGCCTGCAACTAGCAGTGTGGTTGCAAAAGCAATTACTACTGCAAGAATCATTAATTTATTTTTTGTTATAGATATTTTAATTGTACTCCACTTCAAATAATCGGAATATTTAGATTATTGAGTAAAAAACTTTAAAATAATTCTATAACCTAACTAATTTTACATCCTAAATTTGCATGTCAAGTATTGCGTCAATTATCCTTTTGCATTCTGTAGTCATGGGCTAACAAAATTCAAATTCATATGCTTACTAAATCCCATTTTCTATAAAAAAATACTAAAAAGCAAAATATCATTTTTAGAAAAAAATGACTACGTTGAATGAAATGTTATATAGCATGACTAGACAATCCAGATCCTCAATTCATTAGCTTTGTTTTGGTTAAAGAAAATCAGTTGTATAATTTTGTCTGAAGAGGTTATTGACATCAATCATTGCCATAGGATAAAAGAAACATCAGTGTTCCTCTAGTCAATTAGCGTTACCTTCACAAAAATCCTTTTAACTAAAAACTAAAACATTAACTTGCAATATACCAGTAATCAGTAATTATGTATTTTGATTTATTTATATTACCTAATTATTTATTTTCATGATCCAAATAAAGATAAGATCTGTCTATTGAGTTAATAGATGGTCTCCTACAGTAAGTTTTAATGGGTAATAATAACACCTAATTTACCATTCCTATAGTCTTCGATTGCCCGAAATATCTCCTGTTTTGTATTCATTACAAAAGGACCATATCTTGCTACTGGTTCGTTTAGTGGAACACCTGCAATTAAAAGAAATTGTAATGGTTCATTAACATCTTTGGATGACTTTATCTTTATGTTCTCCCCGTCATTATTAAAAATAATTACGTTTCCTCTTTTTGCATAATTTTCATCATCTCCAATAGTACCCTCACCTGATATGACATATACAAACGCATTATAGTTACTTTGAAGATTATGGATAATTTCAGACCCGGAGTTTAAGGTAAAGTGCAAATACTGAATTGGAATTTTTGTCTTGATGACTGATTTGACATCAAAAGCCTCTCCAGCAATTACCTTTACATGTCCACTATCCTCTGACAATTTGACAACTGGAATTTCTGAAGAAGGAATGTCTTGATAATATGGATTAATCATTTTATCTTTCTGAGGCAAATTTACCCACAATTGAAATCCGTGCAATCTTCCCCCTTTCTTCCTGAACTCCACTTCGGGCATCTCTGAATGGATTACCCCTGATCCGGCAGTCATCCATTGAATGTCTCCTGAGCTTTCCTGAATTCCCTGACGAATCCTTATGTTCAAAAATACCCTCTATCAAATATGTTACCGTTTCAAATCCTCTATGTGGATGATCTGGTGCTCCCTTGGCTTCCCCAGGTTTGAAGTCCATTGGGCCCATTTCATCGAGAAGTAAAAAGGGATCTATATAAGAAATAGAATTGGTAGGAAATGACCTATTAACTACAAATCCTTCACCTTCAGTAGTCTTTAGACTGGTTATTATTTTATTTATAGAACGATTTTTGTTGACGGATTCTTTTTGATTTAGTTGCTGTTGTTGTATTTTTTCCACCATATTATTTCGTTAATCTCGTATATAACTCTAGTAGTAATTTATTACTTAGTTAGTTATTAGTATTACACCATGATTTGGCGAATTCTTGTTTGTTACCTAAATTAATATACATGATAACAAAACCGGATGTTGTGCATTGGATACCCAAACAACAATAAGATTTTAAAATTTTAATACCTGATAAGCCATTATAATTTGGAAAGGAAATTCTTATGAAGGAAGAAAAATGTGATGTAGTGGACATATGGGAGGTATTAGGAAAAAGATGGTCACTGCATATTCTAAAGAATTTGAGTACCAATGGAATAATCAGATTCAATGAACTTAAAAGATTGATACCAGAAATTAGTAGTACGGTTTTATCTCAAAGATTACTAGAGCTAGAAAGGGAAGGTCTAATATCAAAAAAAATTTATTCAGAAATTCCCGTTAGGGTAGAGTATAGTTTAACACCTAGAACGAAAGAATTAGAGACAATTCTGCAACAGCTTAATGATTGGATAAACAGATGGAAAGGATATGAGAAGAGAAGAGAAATCAAGAGTGTGACGGCGACCATGTCAAAATCTGCTTCGACTTCATAATGATTATAGAGAAAATTAAATCTACGGGACGAGTAATTCTTTATACTAGTAATTTAACATCTTTTCATTATTCCCTTATGAAATAGATCTTTGTACTAAACTTTATACTCATTATAACAGTCATATCGTTGTTAAGATTCATTCATAAACTTAATTAATTTACAAAAACGATGGTATTTACTGACAAAATCATGCATGAACGCAAAGTCTTGACTTTTTGTACTTTTATGTTAATCATCCTTTCTTCAACATTTTCATCATATATCCAGTTTTCTTATGGGGCTTATGCCAAAGCACCACTATCTCCTTATGGACCAACCGTAAATGACGATAATCTTACAGTCGAAAAGATAACGGAAGGTCTTGATTTTCCTACTAGTATGTCTTTCATTGGAAACAACGATATTTTAGTAACGGAAAAAAATACGGGTATTGTACAGAGAGTGCTAAATGGTCAAATACAAGAAACACCGGCACTCGACGTGTCCGTAGCCAATAGCATAGAGCGCGGACTTTTAGGAATCGCATTGTCTAAACAACCGGACGGAAAAACATATGTTTTCTTGTCCTATACTGAATCCGGTGATGATGCAGACGGCAGTGATGTTGAAAATAATGTTGACCCTTTGGGCAATAGACTGTATCGTTATGAATATGTCAATGGTGAGCTGATAAATCCTGTCCTTTTATTTGATTTAACTGCTACTCCCCCAAATGAAAGAGCAGAGCATAATGGAGGTAAAATTTTGATTGGACCCGATAATAATGTTTACTTTATAGTTGGAGAAGTGGGAGGCCATAGAACTCAAGCTCAAAATATCGGTGATGGTCCAGAGCCCAATGGACTTGGAGGAGTTTTAAGGATCTCTCAGGATGGCGGAATAGTAGACCCAGGCAATCCTATTTTTGGAGAGGGCTTACCGTTGAATGTATACTATGCTATGGGTATTCGAAATAGCTTCGGTTTTGATTTTGATCCTTTAACGGGTAATTTATGGGATACAGAAAATGGGCCAACAGTGGCAGATGAAATCACTCTTATTTTACCAGGTTTCAATGGCGGTTGGTCACAGGTTCAAGGCCATTTGGACCAGGATTTACTAGGACGAGGAATAACATCTGAAGATGACCTTGTAACATTTGGTAACGGCAAATATGCTGATCCAAAGTTTGTATGGGTTACCACAATTGGACCCACAGCATTAAAATTCTTGAATTCAGAGAAATTAGGTAAAGAATATGCAAACGATATGTTTACGGGGGACATAAATAATGGTTTGTTATACCGATTTACCCTGAATGAGGCACGAGACAATATATTGATAAATGATACTTCTCTGGGTAATGTCAATCTACTAGCTGACAATCAGGTCGATGAAACCACAGAAAATCAACCTTTAATATTTGGTCAAGGTTTTGGTGGTATAACCGACCTTCAGGTAGGACCAGACGGCTACCTTTATGTATTAAGTTATACCGGTGCTTTGTATAGAATCTTACCTATATCTGAGAGTAATACTCCTAAAAATCAACCTGATTTAGCCGATCAAGGCGATACACAAAGTGCAGACTCTATCCCTGTAGTCATCGCTGGAATAAAGGGCGATCAGTCATATTCGCCTAACCCAATTAGAATTGAATCGGGCCAAACAATAACTTGGCATAATGGAGACACAGTATCTCACACCGTGACTTCGGGACAAGATAATGATGCGGATGAAGGTGCTTTGTTTGATTCTGATGCAATCATACCGAATCAACCCTATAGTTTGACATTTGATAGTCCTGGAGACTTCAAATATTACTGCATATATCATCCTTCAATGGTTGGCGAAGTGATAGTAGAATAGTATTGCTTACATCGGACGCATCTAAAAAACCCCCATAAGCATGTACTAGAACTCATTCGCATGATATCCAATCTGAACATGGAAATCTCAAAGAAAACCATGCTTGTAATTAATAATTGTTTAGAATATCAAAATCAATCGACTGTAAATTTATCATATATATATAATGTTTAACTAAAGAGAAAATGTGAAAATCTCTGTATCGTTGATTTCGAAGTCAATTGTGCTAGTTTTCACTATTTATACTTTCTTGTCCTTAGTTATGGAATACGAAGTACAAGATGTTTCTAGCACAATTATCAACGAATCTTCATTTACGTCGATAAATCCGTCTATTTTGATAAATACGACAAAGGTGTCTAACTGCATACCGCAAGACACTATCAATAATAATGGTATCAATAATTCAACCACATTACCTAAGACCGAATCCAACAAAACAAATGAAGCAAATATCAATAATGAGACTACAGGTATTTGTAAAATTCTTAGAGTATCAGATTCGATTTCCTGCGCCGAATATAATGGCAATAGAACTGAAATACCCTGTGAATCAAACGATTCTGATGAAGATGGTCTTAAGATAGATAATTTTGGCGACAATGGTCATCTATTAGCCGACACAAGATTTGATCAACAATATTCATTTGAATTAAATGATCCCGTGGGTCAAGACAAAAAATTTAGGGTAACTATGGACTTTGATAAACACACACAAAGCGAAAATAACGATATAAACTCGCCTCGATTAGAGATAGTAAGAGAGGATTCAGAAGGAGTACCAGATATGTCTGCTGCAAAGAATCAGGAAATAATATGGCATGGAAACATACATGAGTATTTTAAGGAACCTAAGGACAAATTTGAAAATGAAACGTATATATCGCTTCAATTTAATACCGGGCGTCACGGAAGCAATGACCCAGATGAAGAGCGTGGTTTTGGAATATTGTTTGATGTTTCTGGTAGTAGTAACCCAAATCTATTAGAATATCGAGATGATGGCAAATATGTAAAATATGATTTTAATACTACAAAGGAATTAGCACAGGATAGTTTTATTTTCCATCAATTGGATAAGAAAGGTAACCCCATATTTAATAACAATTTAACAAACAAAGAAAATATAGAACTTAAAGTAAGAACATTTTTGACAGATAACGATACTAGAATGGTTGAAACATTTATTGATAATGGCTCGGGTACGGAAATTCCCTATTGGACCTTAAATAATCTCTCCAAATTAAAGGAACAAGAAGATGTTGATGACCAAAACGGATTCATGGAGACTATAAATCAAGGGTCTGGATATGTTATTGCACGCACTGATAACATTGATACAAGACCTTCGTCCTTTAAGTCATTTTCTTTTGATTTATAGTATCCCGTACATCTTAATTTTATGAGTTTTTTTATTGATTGTACAAAAATCAACCAAAGTCATAAACCAAATTTTTTTTTGCCATAGGACGAGTTAATCAGTCAAATAATCGGAATGGTATAATATTTAATAAGAAATATCATATTTAGTCCGGACTATTCAAAATCAAACATATCATCAGGGGATGCATCTTTACGATATTCATTCTTGTAAAAATAATAACCCTTATCTTGCCCATCACAAACATTGTTTTTTTCTGATTGATTTCTTTCATGAAGTTTATTTCCAAAGTTGTTATTAGCAGTTATTTTTTCAATTTCACCGCAATCTAACCATATACCTTCACATTCTGGACATTTATCTAATTCCACGCAGAATCTGGAGGTCAAAACCATTTCTGAAAAACAATTAGGGCATTTCAAAATATTAATTGATTTTGTTGATGATATATATAAAATGATCTTATTAATTAAATTCTTAGAATAATTATTGTTATTTTATTAGATAATACAATTTCTATAAATTCACTTCTATAACACTAGAAAAATTGAATCTAGAATCCATATCTATTGCTATAACTAGCTTCTGTAATTATTTTCATGGGTTAATATCATAATAGATGTCAATCAATAATCTTATTTACTATAGAGATAAATTCAATTAATGAGCGAATCTACGAAATTTAATTATTCGATAGTTAGAGAGAATTCAATTAATAATTTCATTAAGGATCTGCTAGAGGACAGGATTGAATTTGATTATTCAAAGGGCATTCAGGAAGACAAAAATGAAGTTTTTAATGCTGCTATGGATTTAAAGACAAAAATAATTCCATATCTGGCTGTTGAAAAGGACTATGCCAATAAAGAATATCATAAGCTTCAAGAAAACATATTTTCTTGTTATCTGACCTTAAAAATTTTTGGAGTAATACGTCCAAAATTAAGTTAGGTTATGTATTTTTCATATGTTTTATGAAAGAGAATCATCACATTATTCAACTGACATAGACAGTTTATTTTTATGATGACCATCCTTCCTTACGTCTTTTGTTTGATATTAAGTAATCGAAACTACTTTTCTACTCTGATTAAATATTCCTCTAAAAGACACACAGTCCAACTAATTAGTAAGTAAAAATCGTAACCAACTGGATGAATTTTTTTTGTATATTATTATAATCAACAAACAAATTTCTAATTGGTAATATTTATGGATAATATTTCTTGTATTTAACATTAAAGTACAAGATTTATTTACAGATGTTATTATGACTAATAATTTCATTGGTGTTGAAAAAACTACAAAAAGTTTTTTAGATAAACTACAAAAAAATCCTGGTCCCCCTATTTACAAATTATCACCTACCGATGCGCGAAATGTGTTGTCAGGTCTTCAATCAGTACCAGTTGCAAAGCCTGCAGCTGACATACAGGATCTCTCCATCTCCGGCAAATCAAATGAAAAAATAGATATTCAAATTGTAAGACCTTCTAATAGCGGCGATAAAACCCTCCCGGTTGTGATGTATTTTCATGGTGGTGGATGGGTTTTAGGAGGAATAGATACTCACGATAGGCTAGTAAGAGAATTGACCAATTCCATTAATGCGGCAATTGTATTTGTTAAATATAGTAGATCTCCTGAAGCTAAATATCCAACAGCTCTAGAAGAAGCCTATGATTCAATAAAATGGATTTCAGAAAATGGTAAATCATTGAATTTAGACCCTTCTAGAATGGCTGTCGTAGGAGACAGTGTTGGCGGCAACATGGCAACTGCCGTTGCAATGATTGCCAAGGAGCGTCAGGGACCAAAAATTCTTTATCAAGTTCTTTTCTATCCGGTTACCGAAGCAAATTTTGATACCGAGTCATATCAATCTTTTCAAGAGGGTTACTTCTTGACTAGAGAAGCCATGAAATGGTTTTGGGAAAGTTATGTTTCAAATAAAGCCGATTTGAAAAAGCCCACGGTTTCTCCGTTGCTATCTTCAGTAGAGCAGCTCAACGGATTACCACCAGCACTTGTAATAACAGGCGAATTTGATGTATTAAGGGATGAGGGTGAAGCTTATGCACATAAGATGATGGAAGCTGGCGTAAACGTAACTGCGTGTAGATATCAAGGCACCATTCATGATTTCGTAATGTTAAACGAAATTGCAGGTACGCCCGCAGCAAGAGGTGCAATTGAACAGGCATCTGATAAATTAAGAAAGGTATTATGGGAAGGAGAATAGATATTTTGGACTATTTTCATTTCAAATTATTTACTGAAGAGAGAAATACGATTATTTTCAACAGTTTTGTTATACCCCATAAAATATGCATATCTATTTAGAAGACTAGATAGAACACGTTACTAAACATTATTGTTATTATTTTCAATATTTAAGTATCTAATGATAGTTGTGTAAAGGACATAATACAAATGGATTGGATTTTATCAAAAGGGGTAATACCTGTAAAGCCGGCTAATTGATCTAAATGATCGGATTTAAAATCCCATTTGTTGATGGATGTATGTTTATGAATGTCATTTTTCAAGTTTTTCATACAGGATTTAAATCGACTTGATGAATTTATTAAATATCAAGACAACAAATAGGTAGAAAACATATTGGATAAAGTACAAAGTTATCACGTTGAACCTCACATAAAAGAAAGTAACTACATTAGAGACATTGTTTTTGGCTTTGGTGATGGAGTTAATACTTCTTTAGGAATAGTAGCCGGCATAGGTGGTGCCTCTGTAGGTGTTGATATAGTCATTTTAGCGGCGATAATAGGAATGTTTACTGGTGCTAAAGCCATGGCCGTACAAAATTATCTTGCTGTTAAATCTCAAATAGAAATTTTACAATCGGAAATCAAAAGAGAAGAATATGAAATTGAAAATACTCCTGAGGAGGAAAGAAAAGAGATAGAAGAAATCTACAAATCCAAAGGGTTTGCCGGTGAAGAATTGAACATGGTTGTAAATAAGATTACATCCAATAAGGGAGTTTGGTTGAAAACGATGCTAACAGAGGAGTTGGGTCTGAATCTAGAAATCCTAGGCAATCCTATAAAGGGGGCTATTGTTATGTTCATTTCATTTTTAATAGGAGGTATATTACCAATACTACCTTATTTCATCGTCAAAACTGGTTTAATCAACAATTTTACGGCATTACTAATAGCTATTTCTATGAGTTTATTGTCATCTTTCATGATTGGTGCAATCAAAGGTAGATTAGCTAAGAAAAGCTGGGTAAAAGGAGGATTAGAAATGTCTCTATTAGGAACAGGCATTGCGTTACTCGGTTACGGAATTGGATCTGAAATGAATAACCTAGGAGTAGTTAACTTTGAATAACTGGTATATGTGATGCTGAGGCCCTACAATTTAGATATATATGTAGCAGATGAGAAATAATTTAAGAGGAATATTTTTTTTTCAATTTCTTAGCTAGTTTTGGACCTATTTTTGGGATCATAGATAGTTTTGATTCTGAAATTAGTAAGAGATCGTTAGGGACGTTGATTCCAGCCCCATGAAGTGACCTCGCTCTTGCCCTTCCGATATCTTTAATCTGTACCAATGGAACAAGCTCTGCCTTTACTCCATGCTTAATTCGACTTTCGAGTGAAAAAAGAACAGGTAAAAGATCGTTTCTGTTTAACAATTTACATATTTCGAATATCGAAGAGACTAACCAATTGGACACTTCGACAATTCTATGGATATCGCCTGGCTCCACACCAATTCTCTCATTCATCCTTTTTTCTGTAGACTCAGTGATCCATTCGTAAAGAGTCCATAGACTTCTAGAACAATCCATTATGTCTACGTCTGAAAAAAAGTCATCATAATTGTTATAAAACAGATAACTGAATTCTTCGATGTCTTGTTTTCTAAACGAGAGTTTAGGATAAAAGTCTGGGCAAGTGGTAATCATATGAAGGAAACCAAATACATTGTTGATTTTTACAGACTTTGGTTTTATATCATTGATGGTGTTTCTAAACGCAACAGCAGTCTCAGGATTAAGATATAGATTTGAAACTAATTTTCCAAATCCGGTCACATTATACATATTGTTTTGCAATCGAATTAGATCTTCCTCTAGAAAATAATCTAAAGATGAATCTATTTTATCAAATAGGGAAGTATTGTTACTATCTTGATATGAATAAAATGTCTTTGAGAACAAGTCATAGATATCATCCAGACTAATTCCGTTAAATGAAGCAATTACCCCCAGTAGATGGATTTTAATCGCTATTATATTTCCAAGGTTTGAATTTAGAGGCTCGGGAATCCCTAATATATAATGATCATACAAATCTTCATAAGATGTTCTTGAATCTGAAATAATTATGGATTCTCCATAAGCATCATATTGAGGTCGTCCAGCTCTGCCACAAAGTTGTTTATATTCAAGCACACTAATAGGAACTGAAGCACCGTATACAAAATCATACCGGGTTACGTTTGTTATTATGACTCTACGTGCAGGGAGGTTGACGCCAGCAGCTAGTGTGGGTGTTGCAAACAATGATTTTATGATTCCATTTTTGAATGCCTCTTCAACAACCCCTCTACTTGAAAGACTTAATCCCGCATGATGAAACCCTATACCAGTAGATATCAAATTTGACAAATTTTTAGTTAAATCCGTGTCATCACCCTCCTCCAAAATTTGTTTAGAAACCTTTAAGGTATTTTTCTTTTCTTCTGGCGATAGGGTTTTGGATACAACCTCTGAAACCTTCTTAGCCAAGGATACAGCTCGTTTTCTTGTTTCAACAAAAATAAGATTTTGTCCATTACTATTTAGAGAATCCATGATTAAATCGATAGCCATCGAAGTAGTGTCCTTACCTGACTCAGAAACTTTAATTCTGGAATCGTTATTAGAATATATTATTCCATCAGAATATACCCCCTCTATCAATTTTGTTGGCCTCCAAGTGCTTTCTATTAATCTTGATCCTAACCATCCTGCAATTTCGGAGGCATTAGTGATTGTAGCGCTTAAGCCAAGGATCTGAGAGGAGGAATAGTATTTCTTTATTTTCGTTAGGACCATTTCTAAAACCGGTCCCCTATCTTGATCTCCGATTAAATGAATTTCGTCTGAAATAAATAGTCCAACATTTGATAACCATGAAGCATTATGTCTAAGAATCGAGTCAATTTTTTCGTTTGTCATAATAATTATGTCGGCTGAACTTAAATCGGCGTTTGAAGTATTAAAATCGCCAGTGCTAATCTTTATTCTTATTTTTCTGGAAAATATACCAGATTTATCTATAGAAGTAAATTCTAAATATTTTTCATAAGCTAATGCTCTTAATGGTGTAAGATATACTACTTTCTTATTTTTTTCTAGGGATTTAATTGCAGCCAGTATGGCAATTAATGTTTTTCCGCTTGCGGTAGGAGTAGTAATTAAAATATTGGAATCCTCTAACAAGCCTTTTTCTATAGCCAATTGCTGTGGAGGATATAGAGAGGCATAACCTAAAAATGAAAGATAAGAAGAAATCCTATCATCATCTAACTTCAATTGCATGTATAAATTACTAATATTAAGAAATCATATTACATATTAAATTTTTTTCATTGATATACAAGCTATTGTTATTAAGGATAGGTAAGGATGTGATCGATAAATTTTTAGCTTGCTTCATGAAGTGTTTTTGAATCTTGTTCGTCTGCGATTGACTAAAATGAACTGAAATGCTTATGATCACTATGATTACAATAATTGACACATTTTCCGTCTGTCGAATATTATTATAATACTACCAATAAATTAATAATAATTAATAAGTAAACTTTATATTATTAATAACCAAATTATTTTCATGCGAGAGAATTATAAGACTTGGATCTCTTTTTGCTTTATTGTTTTAACTATAACTTTATTTTCTTCAATTATACCAAAGTCTATTGCTACCACTAATTTATCGCAAAATAATAATATTATCAATGAATCAAAGAGTCAAGGCGTAATTACATCAAATGGTACAAACCTAAAAATTTTCGCATCTTTTTATCCGATTTATGATTTTGTCAAGAAAATAGGCAAAGACAGAGTGGATGTTTCAACTATAGTACCTGCCAGTATAGAACCCCATGATTTTGAACCCACAGCCAGACAAATAATTGAACTACAAAAAGCTGATGTAATTTTTATTAATGGAGCTGGATTTGAATCCTGGATTAACAAGATAGGAAATGCAGGAGTAGTTGACTTGAGCAAGGATCTTCCAATTGAAAATATAGGATCTATTCCAGATCCCCATATTTGGCTTGATCCCAATTTGGTTAAAGCATATTCAAAAACCATACTTGAAAAATTAGTATCTTTAGATCCTCAAAATACAGATTACTATACAAACAATTTTAATGAATTTAATAGCAAACTAGAACTATTAAATTCAGATATTAATACGAACTTGACTGATTGTAATCTGAATGACTTTATAGCATTTCATGATGCTTTTGGCTATTTTGCAAAAAGATACGGGTTAACTCAGCATTCAATTAGCGGTCCATCACCTGAAGGGGACATTAACCCTCAAAAAATTGCGGACGCAATAAAATTAGCTAAGCAACTAGGTGTAAACATTATTTTTTCAGAAGATAATGTTGAGTCTAGGCTTTCAAACACAATAGCAGATGAAATAGGAGGGAAGGTAATGATATTGAGTCCGATCGAAATGATTACACAGGAAGAACAAACTTCAGATAAAGATTATTTCTCAAAAATGTACGATAATTTAGATAATTTGAAAATAGCGCTCAGATGTGAAAATTAATTATTTGAATTATATAGAATATGAAAAAAGAATTGACTAGCGAGGATTGAAATTCTCCAGTATGAGTTCATGCAACGTGCCCTTATTTCTGGAATAGCAATTTCTATAAGTTGTTCGCTGATTGGATTGTTTCTTATATTAAAAAGATTTTCTTTGTTTGGTGATGCAATGTCGCATGTTGCTTTTGGAGGGATTGCTTTAGGATTGTTTCTAAAATCTAATCCTATTTGGGTATCATTAATTGTTTCAATAATTGTAGCATTATCAATCATAAAATTGAATTCAAGCAAAAGAATATATTCAGATTCGTCTATCTCGGTTCTATTATCTCTAGGACTAGCGATGGGGTTGGTATTAATCAGCTTATCTGGAGGATTTTCTATAGATATAACAAGCTATCTTTTTGGAAGTATATTATTAGTCAATATCGAGGAAACAGTTAGTACCGTACTTTTAAGCGTTATAGTTATTGCATTTGTTATATTATATTACAAAAAATTAATATATCTTGTATTTAATGAGGAACAAGCATTAGTAAATGGCATCAATACAGTTGTATTAAATATTTTATTCATTACTTTGGCAACCATTGCAATTGTAATGTCCATTAGATTGATAGGAGTACTAATGGTTTCGTCTCTCTTAATAATTCCTAATGTTTCTTCGTTGCTACTAGGATATGGATTCAAGAAAACCATACTATTCTCGATTTGTTTTTCTTTGATATCTGTTATTTTGGGTATAATATTAGCATTTGAATGGAATATTACACCTAGTGGAATGATAGTAATAACCTCCGCTGGAATATTCTTTGGAGTAAATGTATTGAAGTTTTTTTCTTCAAAAATAAAAATCAAGACCGAAACAAAGATAAGATCTTGACAATTAATAGTTTTTATCAGCTATTACCCGATATTATTATGTACTTGTATAACCAGTATGTTTTTAAAGAAATGAATTTTGGTATGAAATTTACATGTGTCTTTCTTTTTGCTTCATCACTTTTGTTTTTTACTTGCTTACTTATTTTTGATAATATCACAGTATCTGCTCAACAGGAAAATAATACAACAACCACCATAAATGCAGATGATCAATTCGGTATTGAAAAAATATATCCTACCAAATCCGATGGCAGGGAATGGTATGTTAACATGTCGAACCCCAAAAATGATCCAAATGTAACTTTTACCTTTAACCCTAGATTAGCCAAACAGGATGATGGATCTTGGAAAATAAGGGATGACAAAATTCGAATTAATGTAGACACATTAAATGGTACAGAAGAATGGAAAAATGTTGAAATTACTGGATATGTAAAAATAGACTCGATAATCAACCCGCGTAAAAGTGTTATTACAGATATTGACTGGGTAGCAAGAACCGATCAACATAATGAAGACTTTCCGTGTCACGGCTTGTCCCTTCATGGAGGCATTTATCCTGATGGTTCTGCAGCATGGAAAAAAGAAATTTGGTTTACCGGAGGATATACTAAAGAAAAATCAGTTCCTAAAATAACCGACTCATTGATGAATAGGTGGATTGGTTGGAAAACTGTGATCTACAATACAAATAATGATTCCGCGGTAAAAATGGAATCATATTTAGATAACTCAAATTCTAATCATTGGGTCAAAGTTTTTGAAATTACGGATGACGGGGGCTGGTATGCAAGTAGTTCAGATAAGGTATTCTACAGTGCAAATTGTGGTAGATCCAAAGATCATATGGTTTTGAATTCAGGACCTATTGTTACTTTTCGTGCAGATAACGTGGTTTTGAACTTTAAAGATTTGAGCATAAGAGAAATAGAGCCACCAAAGTAGGATAATGATAATACGGATTTATACATTGAAAACCATTCGTAAATGGAAAAAACAAATATTATGAAATGATCATAATAGAAAACATTGCCAATCATAAGCATTTCACTGAATGAAAACATAATCCAAGAACTAGATAAATTGCAAAAGTTTTTGGGGTTTTCAGGCAGATCAGAAATCGTAAGAGCTAGTGTTAGAAGTCTACTTTTAGAAGAGAAAAGAATAGACGAATTGTCAGGAGTTCTACATTCAGTTCTTCTAGTAATACATGATGAAAAATCTGATCAAGAAATTAGTGAAATTCGACATGGATTTGATAAAATAATTAATACCCACATTCACAATAAGATAGACAAAGACAGATGCCTTGAAATTTTTGTACTTTATGGTGATGCAAGAGAGATTAAAAATATTACAAAGAAATTTCAAGGGAACAGAAAAATGGATCAAGTTAGGTTAGTGGTAACATAGTAGTTCAACATATTAATTTGAAAGCCATAAGTGGGATTTGAACCCACGGCCTAAGGTTTACGAAACCTTGATAAGGACAAAGAAAACAAAGAAGATTAATGATTACAAAGAATTCACAGAGGAGAGAGCTAAAAAACTCTATGAAGAAATTTTTTTGCAGTATTTAAAAAAGGGTAACATAAGTGAAGCAGAATCCATTGAACGCTCAAAGAAAATAATAAGAAAACAATGTTTAATGCGCAACATTGAGCCCTGGTCATGGGTTTAATCCATATTCAGAATTAAATAGTTAAGTTAAACCTAAATAACAAAAAAAAGTTATTTAACTTTATTGTCGTCACCGAATAATCAATCCAATATCTTACAAGGAAGTGTAAATAAGGACATCCTTCTAAAACTAAAAGGAAAGAGAACTATCAAGGGAAAGCTGAAAAGTTTTGATCAATACATGAACCTAACACTGGAAAATGCAACTGAAGTTTTAGAGGGAGATAAAGTTCAACAAATGGGAGAAATATTCATCAAAGGCGAAAACATTGTTATCATAGCAACAGATTGATTATATATAGAACAGTGAATCCTGAAAATGATTATAATCACTAGATTATAATCAAGTTTTTCAAAAAAAATTAAGTTAAATTATTTGAAACTGTCTCGATCTTTGGCACATTCAATAATTTCCGAGTCAGATAAATAATTATCAATGCTAAATGCTCTATCAAAACATGCAGAGATTTCCTTTGAATGTTTGTTATCAGTCTTACCGTCATTGTCATTATTCTTTATGTTGTCGCTTAAAGCATAATTGTGAAGGCTATTTTGAGAATAACTGTCTCGATCTTTGGCACATTCAATAATTTCCGAGTCAGATAAATAATTATCAATGCTAAATGCTCTATCAAAACATGCAGAGATTTCCTTTGAATGTTTGTTTTTGCCATCTAGAGACTCACCTAATTCACTATTAGTTGGATTAGTATAGATATTTTTGTTGATTGATGTATGGAATGACTGGAATGAATACGGGTTAGATACTGGTTGATTCATATTTTGCTGTTGTAACCCCGAAAAGGTCGAAGGGTTAGATACTGGTTGATTCATATTTTGCTGTTGTAACCCCGAAAAGGTCGAAGGTTTGTCTTGGGGTGGAGACTTGATGAAGGTCGAAGGTTTGTCTTGGGGTGGAGACTTGAAGGTATCCATATAATTACCATTAGCTGAATTTGATGAATCAGAAGTAAAAGTGGGAGTACTGACGTCACCGTCAACAGTATTTTTGCTCTGAAATTCATGATAGAATGGATTGTTCTTACTTAAATTGTATGGATTGCTACTAGAGGAGGAAGATACAGAAGTGGTACTATCAGTTAGATACTGGTTGATTCATATTTTGCTGTTGTAACCCCGAAAAGGTTGTAAGGTTTGTCTTGTTGTAAAACTTGAAGGTTTTGTCTTGGGGTGGAGACTTGATGAAGGTCGAAGGTTTGTCTTGGGGTGGAGACTTGAAGGTATCCATATAATTACCATTAATTGAATTTGATGAATCAGAAGTAAAAGTGGGAGTATTGACGTCACCGTCAACAGTATTTTTGCTCTGAAATTCATGATAGAATGGATTGTTCTTACTTAAATTGTATGGATTGCTACTAGAGGAGGAAGATACAGAAGTGGTATTATCAGGGGCTTTGTCTGAAGAAGATACAGAAGTGGTACTATCAGGGCTTTGTCTGAAGAAGATACAGAAGTGGTACTATCAGGGGCTTTGTCTGAAGAAGATACAGAAGTGGTACTATCAGGGGCTTTGTCTGAAGAAGATACAGAAGTGGTACTATCAGGGGCTTTGTCTGGAGCTGTTGAATTTGTTTTATCTAGGTTGTCAGTACAATCAGAATTTATACCAATAAGCGCACTAGTCATCATACTCGTAATACAGTCAGTAGTTTGGGCGATCAATGAATTATCAGGAACCAAACTTATTTGACCGTACGAAGGAGTAAATTTTGCATATATAGTTGAAAACGATATCAATAAAAACACCATTAGAATGGGACTGATTTTATTTGCTATGTGCACGAAAAAATAAAACAATCATACTTTATAATGAGCACTTTAGAATGCTAGTATTAACTTAACAATATATCTATTATACATAAATAAGATAGATTTTTTTTATAAATTAAAAGGATGATTTAGTATGTATATGATGATCTTAGACAGTGCTATATTCTTGTTTTATATGTAAAGTGTTAAGGCGATACTTCGATGGAATCAATTTTGTACTATCTTTAAAAACAAAACTGTAGTTTTTTGGTTAAATTGACCCATATTATATATATAGATAATCTATAATAAAATAGTTGTTTTTGCCTAATTTTGAAGAGTTAGTAATAGGCACCGTTATCGCATCTATTATCGCTTTTCTAATAAATCTATTTTTGATGCCAAGTTTTATTAAATTTCTAAAACTCAAAGGATTGGTTGTAAATGATAATCACAAACCAAATAAACCCAAGGTTCCTAGACCCGGGGGGCCGATATTATTATTAAGCATTGTCATTGCTGAGCTAATTTTATATTTTGTTACCGGGAATCCCGAGATAATAAGCATTTTACTTACTACGACTATTGCCTTCATAATAGGAATTATTGACGATTTTAGAATAATGCCAGGATGGTTTAAACCTGGGGCATTGATTTTAGCCTCAATACCTTTAATTATTTTTCACATATACGACAACGAATTAAATGTGATTTTTGGGAGTGTGTTTATCCCAATCCTATACATCCCATTAATATTAATATCAATACCACTAGCAGGAAATACAGTAAACTCGATAGACGTATTCAACGGAGTAGCAACAGGTTTCATGATTATAACGATGTTTCCAATAATTATTAGTACCTTTTTGTTTGGAGATCTAGAAATTCTTATGATCGAGATACCATTTTTAGCGGCCTTATTAGGATTTTATATGTTTCATAAATATCCCAGTAAAATATTTCCAGGAGATTCAGGTACGCTATTGATGGGAGCCATGTATGGGGCATTAGCAATTGCATCTAAATCAGAAATAATTGCAATCATTGCATTATTACCAGCAATAATGAACTCATTTTTGTTCCTGAGTAGTGTAAGAAAGATTGTTGAACATAGAGAATTGAAATCTAGACCAACTATACTAAATGAAGATTTTACACTACAGGCTTCAAAAGATAAGAATGCGCCTATCACTCTAGTTAGGTTAATTTTGTTGGATGGAAAACTTTCTGAAAGAGAAATAGTTATGAAAATTTATAAATTAGCTACCTTTTCGTCATCACTTGCACTAATAACAATATTATTGCAATTTATTATATCCAGTGGATAGAGTAGGAGTAGGAGAAAAAATGAATTTTCTAGATCTCAAATTCTTTATCTTGTTTATGTGGATACTGGTCATGACAGCATGTATTTTTATTATTTTTGTTATAGCCCCAATCAGCAAATTTCAAATAGATCAAAATGATTCCCTATCTTTTCTAAAGACTTCATTTATTCAGGCAACATTAGCAGTTATTATAGTTGGAATTTTAATAATTGTACTGAATAAATTTAAGAAAGTATATTTGTTAAAAAAACTGTCGGGTAAAAAAAAAGGTTAATCTATTTCCGCAGTATAAACCTGGATTAAATTAGAAAATCCCTTTTTCTCTACAAAATTCCAAATCTTTCCACAAATTGAACATGTTATTATATTGTCTTTAGATGAATACTCTAAGCTATAATGGCTACAACGAATTTGATATTCGTATTTGAGCGACTCTAATTCTTTAATCGTATCTATATGCCTGACAGAATTTTCTGTCAATATTATTCTTTAGAATCAACATAATATAATCTATTAATCAAGAAAATTAATATAGTTTGGGAAAAAAGTATGTGATATATGATCTGATTCATATAGATATAACAATAGTATTGAATTACAATGTAATAACTATCATTATTAAGAATCTATATATATCAATAATAGATAAGTATATTATTGAATAAATTGAATTCGGACATTAGAAAAATTCAATTTACAGGTAGATCCACATACATTTTATCATTACCAAAAAAATGGATTGAAGAAATGAATCTTAAAGCAGGTGACCATGTTTCTATCTCGAGAGGTTCAAACAATTCGCTATGTATTACTCCAGAGCAAGAGAAGAGATTACAGGACTCTACAAACGAAGTTAGTACTCAGGTATTGATTGATGAAGGTCCCAATACCCTAAAGAGAAAAATTGTTTCAATGTATTTATCAGGATATAACCTGATAAATCTAAAAGCGAAATCGGCAAGAATTCAACCCATACAAAGAGAGGCCGTTAGAGAAGTGGTAAGAAGAAGTTTGATAGGAACTGAAATTATTGCGGATTCCTCCGATATAATTACCATTCAAGTTTTATTAACGCTACCAGAATTATCAGTTAACACGGCTGTACGGAGGATGTTTTTGATTGCTTCATCAATGCATAGAGATGCCTTGGTGGCGTTAAAAGAAAAAAATTATGATATAGCGATGGGAGTGATCAGATCGGATGATGAGGTGGATAGATTTAGTCTTTACATATTAAGAAATCTAGTCATGGGTACTAATAATGAAAGAGTATTGCAGGAAATAGGGTTAAAAAATGCCTCCGATTGTCTTAGCTATCGAGTTACTGTCAAAAGTATCGAAAGAGTCGCCGACCATGCATCGAGAATTGCTTCAAAATCGATGGAAATTCAAAGTTTAATCCCTTCTTTGATAACCGAAAAATTGGAGAAATTGAGTAATTCTGCTTTGGAGGTTTTGACATCTGCAGTTGAGGCTTTCTTAAGAAGAGACTATAATTTGGCTGACAAAATTGCAGATAAATCAGATAACGTTCTTGGTATTGAAAGAGAGATCATGGTGTTCCTAGATTCGTTAGAAAATAAGGATATCGATAGTCACAACATCAACGCAGGAGTAAAATTAATACTTGAAGATATACGCAGAACTGTAGAACATGCAAGTGATATTGCAGAATCAGCTATGAATCAAACTGTAGGAGAGATAATCAAAGTAGAAAAGAAGGGAGAGAATTGAAATTAGATATTGTTTTGTAGTAAAATTTGATTTATTTTAAAACAAAGACTACAATGTATATTGCAATTGTCATGAATACATACGGATCTAAGCGAATTACATACAAAACACCAAACTTGTTTATCCACGAAGTTAAGAAAATAACAATTATTATAAATATTATGAATAAATAATAATATTAATAAGATAATAGGTTGGAATCAAAATGTTATTAAAATATTAAATGGCGGACTCGCCTCTAGCCTTTGTTCTTATGTCTATTGCCTCTTGTGCTTCCGTTATGAAAATTTTGCCACCTATTTTATCACTAAGTGTATCCAATAAGTTATTGACTAGTTTATCTACCACATCGTCCTTCACAACTATTTCAATTTTTGTTCTAGGAACAAATTCCGGAGTGTATTGCATAGTACCTCTCCCAATTGAAACAGGTTCGGCTTTAGATATTCCTTTTCCTTGAACTCGATAGTGACTCATTCCTCCGATGTTATTATCCTTTAAAACGGCACCAACAGTTTGTAGTTCCCTGTCTGGAATTATTATTTCAATCTTTTTCACTATTATTGATCAACCATCATATTTTTTATATAACATATTTAAAACATCAATGTGTTCACTGCATTGCAGTGAAATAGTATCATAAAATAATTGAAAAAGATAATATTTATAAAATCTATTAACTATATTATGTATACATATTACTATATATAAATTTTAAAGTATATCATGAAATAGTAAAGAAAAGTTGATCGATATTTCTGATCGAAAGACATGATCGAATGGACAGCTTTTAATAAATACTTGATCAACAATGTTCTATTTGATAATAATGAAATATAGAAGTAGAACAGAAATAACTGTCTTAATACTAGAAGCAACAGCAAACGGTGGGGCTACAAAGACAAAAATCATACAAATCATTCCTTTAGGTATTTATTGTGCTTGGGATTAATTCTTCTATCTGATTGTATATCTTTAATAGTCGTAAGCCTTTTTCTGTTGTTCTATACTTTTGAGTTCCATCTTCATATTCTAACAAAGCATTCTCAATTAGCATTGTAAAGTATTCTTTTAACTGTGCATATGAAAGGAATGATTTGTACATGATTTTTGTCTTTGTAGCCCCACCGTTTGCTGCTTCTAGTATTAAGACAGTTATTTCTGTTCTACTTCTATATTTCATTATTATCAAATAGAACATTGTTGATCAAGTATTTATTAAAAGCTGTCCATTCGATCATGTCTTTCGATCAGAACATTCGATCACAATAATATGGATAAAAAATTATCATCCTTTAGTGCTTTGGATACGGTATCAGAAGAAACAGCCATTTTGATTATTTGAGAACGGCCATACCTGCCATGGCTAACGACGTTTGAGGTAATTAATCCAAGTTGGTCTAATTCACTAATTATTTGAGTAACTCTTCTTTGAGTCAGAGCATCATGTTCAATTTGTTTACATAATGAAGCATAGATATCATAAACATCTCCGGTCATACCAGTTTGAGATTTCATGACAGATAGAACAATCAATTTTGTATGTGTTGTGGAATTTTTGATAACCTCATAATTGGTGTCTTTTTCAATCTTTTCTTGTGCTTCTCGTATATGATTTTCAGTAACCATATCTGCCCTTTCTCTTTCCGCTATTTCAGCCGCTACTCTTAATAAATCAATTGCCTTTCTAGCATCCCCATTTTCCTTTCCGGCCACTGCTGCACACAAATTGATCGCGGCCTGACCAATGGATCCCTCATTAAATGCTAGTTTTGATCGGTCATTTAGGATTTCTTTTAGTTGAATTATTGTGTATGGATTAAATATTATTTCCTCCTCACTTAGACTGCTTCTAACTCTCGGGTCTAGTTTGTCTTTGAATGTAAGACTATTAGATATTCCTATCAAAGATACAAATCCATCTCCTAACATACGTTCATTTCAGTTATTTCTGTTCTACTTCTATATTTCATTATTATCAAATAGAACATTGTTGATCAAGTATTTATTAAAAGCTGTCCATTCGATCATGTCTTTCGATCAGAACATTCGATCACATGATTAACATAATAATCTATTCCACAAAAAAATCTGAAATTTACTAATATTGAGACCTTTAAGAATGTAATTGAAAACCTCTATGAATCATCATTGTTAGGCTATTTAGTTATCTAATTACGAATTTGCGGAACCAAATTCACCTATTTTACCGGGATATAAGCAATTATTCAGTTATATTGAAAACAAATATAGGATATGGTCTCTAGGGTTCAGGTTACGATAATTATTTAAAATACAATCAGACAATAATCTTATGTCTTATGGGTCTGCTACTCCATCGGAACCTTCAACGAAGAAACTAGTATTAATTTTTGGTATTATTGCTATAGGTGCATTTATCGTCCTGAGTATTTTTGTATTCCCTGTTAAAAATTTAATCAGAGACGAAGTTACCGCTGAAGTTAAAATATTAAGCAAAAATGAAGGAATTTGTGTTGTTGATACTACTGATCATCCTAGAGGCATTAATCAATGTCCCTATGAGGTTGGAAATACGGTAATAGTAAAATACAAAGAGGGAACTTCAGATATAATAAGTCATGAATTAAAACCCTGAAAATAAATAATTATGTTGTACAGGTTTAGTTATTTGGGTTGAATTAAAGAAATTATTTTATTGTGCTTGGGATTAATTCTTCTATCTGATTGTATATCTTTAATAGTCGTAAGCCTTTTTCTGTTGTTCTATACTTTTGAGTTCCATCTTCATATTCTAACAAAGCATTCTTGGATTGTTGAATATCTATAGAACAACAGAAAAAGGCTTACGACTATTAAAGATATACAATCAGATAGAAGAAATAATACCACAAGTTAATGTAAATTAGTGACGTTCATTTATTATCACACAGGCAAAACTAAAACTACTAGATTTCTATAAATAATACTTCCTAATTCATTGTCATTATTTTAAATTTATTTAACTACCAGTACCGGAATTTTACTATGATGTAATACTCGGTGAGAAACACTGCCCAGTATGGCGTGTTTAAATTTCCCTCTACCTCTACTCCCTATAACAATATAATCAAAATTGTTTTTCTCGATATAATCAATTATTATAGACCCAACATTTTGTCCCTCCAAAAATATGGTTTCAGGCTCTAAACCATAGTTTTTTACTCTATTAACAGCATTTTCAAGAACAGTTTTGGCTTCTTTTTCTAGCTCTGCCATTATAGAGTTTACTAGTTTTTGCGATTGAATATAAACGAAAGGAGGGATTTCAAGTACATATAGGATTATCAATTTTGAGTCTAATTTAGAGCTCAAGAAGGAAGCATGATCTAAGGATCTCATTGAATTTTCAGAACCATCCACTGGAGCAAGTATTCTGGAATTCATCAGATTATATGATTGAATTCAATGATATAAATCTAATATTTTAGATATGTTCTTGTACAAAGTAAATGACTTAAAAAATTAGAAAAGTATACTAAAAAATGTCTTTATTAGAGGTATTTATTGTGCTTGGGATTAATTCTTCTATCTGATTGTATATCTTTAATAGTCGTAAGCCTTTTTCTGTTGTTCTATACTTTTGAGTTCCATCTTCATATTCTAACAAAGCATTCTCAATTAGCATTGTAAAGTATTCTTTTAACTGTGCATATGAAAGGAATGATTTGTACATGATTTTTGTCTTTGTAGCCCCACCGTTTGCTGCTTCTAGTATTAAGACAGTTATTTCTGTTCTACTTCTATATTTCATTATTATCAAATAGAACATTGTTGATCAAGTATTTATTAAAAGCTGTCCATTCGATCATGTCTTTCGATCAGAACATTCGATCACAATAATATGGATAAAAAATTATCATCCTTTAGTGCTTTGGATACGGTATCAGAAGAAACAGCCATTTTGATTATTTGAGAACGGCCATACCTGCCATGGCTAACGACGTTTGAGGTAATTAATCCAAGTTGGTCTAATTCACTAATTATTTGAGTAACTCTTCTTTGAGTCAGAGCATCATGTTCAATTTGTTTACATAATGAAGCATAGATATCATAAACATCTCCGGTCATACCAGTTTGAGATTTCATGACAGATAGAACAATCAATTTTGTATGTGTTGTGGAATTTTTGATAACCTCATAATTGGTGTCTTTTTCAATCTTTTCTTGTGCTTCTCGTATATGATTTTCAGTAACCATATCTGCCCTTTCTCTTTCCGCTATTTCAGCCGCTACTCTTAATAAATCAATTGCCTTTCTAGCATCCCCATTTTCCTTTCCGGCCACTGCTGCACACAAATTGATCGCGGCCTGACCAATGGATCCCTCATTAAATGCTAGTTTTGATCGGTCATTTAGGATTTCTTTTAGTTGAATTATTGTGTATGGATTAAATATTATTTCCTCCTCACTTAGACTGCTTCTAACTCTCGGGTCTAGTTTGTCTTTGAATGTAAGACTATTAGATATTCCTATCAAAGATACAAATCCATCTCCTAACATACGTTCATTTGCTCTGGTAAAGTTATATAAAACATCATCTCCGTTCCTATCAACCAAAGAATCAATCTCATCAATAATTAATACTACATGAAGATTATTTTTTTTCAAATATTCAAGGATCCTATCAGTGGCTTCGCCCATAGACAAACCAGTAAAATGGACTTTTAATTTCTTGTCGAAGCGATTAATCCTATATCCTCCGCAATATCATATAACACCTTGTAAGAAGTATTTGAAGTCTTTGCGTTAATAATAACGTAATTTCTATTCCATGTTCTATTGATTTTTTTTTTAATCTAGTAATTACATTTTTTACAACGGCAGTTTTCCCTGTTCCAGGTTTTCCAAAAACTAAGAGATTAGAAGGTCTACCATTTTTTAATACGACTGATAAAATAGACGTAGCGATTGTTTTAGACTCTTCATCTCTAAATGGCAATTTTCAGGAACGTAATCAATTGTTAATGTTTTTCTTTTTTAATTAAATTGGCTCCAATAACAGCCTTATCAAATATATTATCTAAATAATCCGAATCCATCATCATTTCCTTCCGTTAATGGTATTGATAAATCAACACAGACACACCCCTATTTTTCTATTCGACTGATAAAAAGATAATGTCATGTTAATATGCTAACTGTTATTAACATTTAATTTTAAACAGGTTAATCAATTATTTTATACATTATAATTAAATAAATTAATACAATTCTACCATCAAAATCAATATTAATTACATAAGAAATAGAGGGGTCTGTGTTCCTCAAACAAAATTAACATTAACATTAACAGTTAAAAATCATTTGATAATAAACGTGAATTAACCCCTTTATTTCCACTGGAGGAATTTTAAATTCATTAACAATGATAATAAACGTGAATTAACCCCTTTATTTCCACTGGAACTAGAAAAACCTTTAATATGGATATTCAAATTAACTTTAGAAATATATACATCAATAATTCTGTGCTTATATTAGTTAACAAAAACTAATCTTTTAGTTATCAATTTTTATTCCATATTGTTAAGTTAACATATGTTATCAAATTCACAGAGACGGTAAATTGTCCACTGGAAAAAAGAGAATAAAAATTGAATTAGAGGATGCAGAGGGTGGAAAATATAATTTATCTCTAGAAGGAAATCTATCAAAAGACAAAATTCAAAAGGTTCTTCAATTAGTGGAATCATTAAACGTCTCAAAGGATGATTTAGATAACAATATCCAAATTCCTATAGAACAAAATAATAGTTTACAAAAGTATGACATAGGACACAATTCATCTAAAAACTCGATTGGATCAAAGATATGGACATTGATCGAAAACTATTTTGCCTTTAGTTCTTTTACATCTTCTAATATTGCCGAATCCTATGAAGAATCATACGGTGAGCAGTTACAGCTTAGTCTCATATCTACTTATTTATCAAGGTATTTTGAAAAGCAAAAATTGGTAAGGAGTAAAAGAGGGAAAGAATGGATCTATAAATTAATTAAAATTCAAAAAAATATTATTTCGTCCGCCGGGACACCTACGGCTTCTCAATCAAATCGTTTAATGGATTCACATTATTCGGAAGATCAGGGTGAGAATGACTTTTTGAAACAGAATGCTTTGACAACAGTTTACGACCTTCGACTGTGATAGTATACCTAAAGGGCTTTGTGCTCATATCTCTATCTACCAATTTCTCTTCAAACAATTTTTTCATTAATCTCGAAGTGTGTTCTCTAGTCCTACCGATTACCCTTTGAATCTCTCTAGTAGTCAAAGATTTATCCTCTAATTTTTTTAGGATGTATTCTATTGTACTATTCTGACGATCTTCTTCCTGATCTACTGAGTTGATTGAACCTTGTGATGTTATGTCGTGACTAAGTAGTGATGTCTCAATTTTTGGATTGCTTACGTAGTTTTGGAAAGGTGATATTACAGAGTTCTGTGACTTGATCTTATCGTTGTTAGAGATTATGTTTTCATCTAATAATTTAATTAAACCGTGTATATCGGCTAATTTTTCGTTGGTCTTATTAGTTCTGTCGTATAAGACTCTAAATTGTTCGGAAATGAGATTAGTTTTATTAATTTGATCCTTTATTTGACTTTCAAGCGAAGTAATTTTTGTTTCAATATTGTATTTGTTAAACTTTTTGCTTATTAACAGGTTGTAAATTTTTAAAGCAAGAATTGATAATGCTATGGCTGAAATAAATGGAATTAAGGTATAATTTAATATCAGTGATGCAATATCTATGCTCACACATAATTTAGTAATACAGTGTGATATAACTTTATTGTATGTGATAATTTGACATTTATTATTGTAAATTGTGTGATATGTCACATATCAATTATTCTATTGATTAAATCTTCTATCACATTTATCACATTATTTATTTCTTTATCGTGATAATTGGCGTGACTATCTTCAAGCATTCTAAGTTTGTTTGTCATAGAGTTTAAGGCAGTAATTTGGTTGTCATTCATTACATTTATTAGATTTAGCAGTAGAATAGAGTAAAAAAATTTCCGCAGTTTTATCTTTGATTGCTTAACTTCCCTGTAGTATGCACCTGAACTTATTTCCTTTGGTCTTTTCTCTTTATTCTTGAAATTATAAATTATTTGTATTTGTCTATTGGTAAATAGAGATTTTTCAATTAATTTGGATATAAATAAATTATTTATATCTTCTTTGTTTTCCATTAGCTATACAATATTGTATAGTTTTATACTCTTTAAATATATACCAGCACAATCATTAAATTAAATTCAACTAATATACGTGTAGTATTATATTGAGTCGGGTAGAGAACTATATTAATGATGAATTGAAAAGGCATAAAAAAATATGTTTTGCTTTATTAGATTCGGAGAATTTTGAAGACATTGCTGGTGTTGCGAAAAAAGTTGAATCACTTGGTGCTTCAGCTATTTTGGTGGGTGGTTCATCTGCCATAGATCAACTGGATTTAGACAAATTAGTGATATCGATAAAGTCTATAATATCTATTCCTGTTATTTTGTTTCCCGGAAACGTTACAGGCGTATCTCCCAATGCCGACGCGATTTTATTTACCTCATTGCTAAATTCCGAGGATCCATATTTTATTTCTGGAGCTCAAGCATTAGGTGCATTGTTGGTAAAAAAGTATAATATTGAACCGTTGCCAACAGGATATATAATAATTGGAGATAATACTACCGCCTGGTTTATTGGAAGAGCAAAGGGTATACCCTTTGAAAAATCTAATATCGCCGTCATGTATTCGCTGGCCGCACAGTATTTAGGGATGAGGTTTGTTTACCTGGAGGCTGGATCCGGTGCAAAAAAGAATGTATCTGCCGAAATGATTTCAAATGTTAGAAAGTATTATGATGGCTTATTAATTGTTGGAGGGGGAATTAAGAATTCCTCAATAGCTAAAGAATTAGCGGAGGCAGGGGCAGATATCTTAGTTGTAGGAACATTATTAGAGCGTGATCCAGATTGGGAAAAAAAATTTAATGACATTATTCTGGCGATCCGTTCCTGAATTAGTGCGATTGAATAATTATGAATTTGATTGATGAAGCCAAAGTAAGATTAAGAAACATTTCAATTCCAAGTTACTATGTGGAGTATCAAATTAGCTTACTAGAGCAGGTAAATAAGCTTCATTTGGTAGCCGAAAAGGCAAGAAAAAAGGGGTTGGATGTTACAACATATGTTGAACCAAAAATTGCCTACGACTTATCTGATAGAGTTGCAAAAATGCATAATATCGATATATCAGACAGATTAAGGACATTACTAAATTATACGACAAAAGAGAAGGCGGCTCTTAAGATAGCCGAGGAAATAGCAAAGGGGGAATATGGATCTGGAGATCTTAGGACTAGATTAGAAAATGCGGTTAGGGTTAGTTTGGCTGTTGTGACTGAGGGAGTCACTGTTGCTCCATTACAGGGTATATCTGACGTACAATTGAAAAATAATAAGGATGGTTCACAATACCTCTCCATCTCTTTTGCTGGCCCGATAAGATCTGCTGGAGGGACTGAAGCCGCGCTAACTATGCTTATAGCAGATCATGTGAGAAGAGTGTCTGGACTTGCCAAGTATCAAACAAATTCCTTTGATGATGAAACTGGCAGGTTTATAGAAGAATTAAGATTGTATGAGAGGGAAGTAGGAAACTTTCAATTTAAAGTCTTAGATAAAGATGTTGATTTTTGCATCTCTAATTTGCCTGTTGAGATTGATGGAGTAGATACAGATCCAGTCGAATTAGTAATTCATCGGGAGATGAAGAGGATAAAAACGGATAGAGTTAGAGGAGGGGCACTTAGGGTTATGAACGATGGTTTGATAGGTAGATGTAGGAAACTCACAAAATTGGTCGAAACACTCGAGTTAGAAGGTTGGGATTGGCTTGCAAATATGAATGGTGCAATCCAAACGGGCGATGACGATACTGTGAGTCATAGGATGTCTGAAGTAATTACAGGAAGACCCGTGTTATCTATGAACAAGAAAATTGGTGGATTTAGGTTACGATACGGAAGGTGTTTTAATACCGGATTTGCAACGATAGGAATTCACAACACGATTCCTGTATTATTGAATTCTGCTGTAGTAGTTGGAACGCAAATTAAAATGGATGTCCCTGGAAAAGCCTCTACAATTGCCCTTGTAGACTCCATTGAACCGCCAATAGTAAAATTAGATGACGGAACGGTCTTGCAGATCAATACCGTAGAACAAGCGCTAAATTTAAGATCACGGGTAGTCAAAATATTATACTTAGGAGACATTCTGATCAGTTACGGTGATTTTCTTGAGAATAATGCCCAATTATTACCAGCAAGTTATGTTGAAGAAATATGGACCCAGGAATTATATGAAAAATTGAATCACATCAATGAAGTCAAAAATGACTTTGTTGTTGAATATGATAAGTTAGTTAAATTGAGTTCAAATCCCTCTATAATACCACAATTTAGAGATGCATTGAAAATATCGATGCAATTCGACATACCAATACATCCTAAATATTCCTTCTACTGGGAAGCTATATCAATAAAAGATTTCTTAATAATTAGAAATGTCTTGATATCTTTTATTTCCCTATTTAACAAAGAGACTGAATCAACTGCCGAGGAAATGAGGCTATCATATGATCATAAACTAAAAAGTATTCTAGAAAAACTAGGTGTGTTCCATAGTTTAGATACACCTAATAATACTATAGTATTGTTAGATGGATCTCAAATTTTTGCCTTAGTGTGCTTGTGTATTCCAGAATTCCAATCTATACTCTCTTTGTTATATGAAACTCACAATAAAATCCATTTTTCAACATTTTCTAATTATATGTCGCAGGATGGATTTATAAGAGATATAGGTGAAATTGTTGAAAGCTTACAGTCGGAGAAGGGTGAAAGTAAAACAAATGTCATCAAATTAATAAATTCCATATCTTCCATTAAAATACGTTCAAAATTTTCTTCTTCCATATCGGTGAGAGTTGGTAGACCTGAAAAAGCTTCGGAGCGAAAGATGAAACCCCCAATTCATGTTTTGTTTCCAGTAGGTAACAAAGGTGGTCCCATGAGAGACCTCCTAAAGGCTTCAAATGCAGATTCTTTTTATTCAGAAAAATCAAATCGATATTGCTCTAATTGTAATATTCCATCCTTAGGTACTAACTGCAACTATTGCAATCAAGCGACTCCTATCAAATTTATTTGCAATGTCTGTAAAGTTGAATCTCTAGATTTAACGTTTGATCCTATTGATAATATAAAAAAAAGGAACAAATGTTTAAAGTGTGGTAACGAATATAAAACGTTTTCTCCAATAAAATTTCCTTTAAAGACCTTGTTAGAAAAAGCCGAAACAAGGTTAAGCTTTAGGGTAACGTCTCCTCTAAAAGGAGTGAAAGCTTTAATGGGGAAAGACAAGGAAGCGGAACAAATTGAGAAGGGCATTCTCAGAAAAAAATGTGGTTTATCTGTGTTTAAGGACGGCACCATAAGATTTGACGCTACGAATGAACCACTTACTCATTTCATACCATCTTTTATCGATACATCCATTTCAAAATTAAGAGAATTAGGGTACAAATTTGATTATCTACAGAATGAACTTAATTCAGATAGACAAATCGTAGAATTGCTGATTCAAGATGTCATAATTCCATTAGATTCTGCAAAATATCTCTTAAAAACAGCTAAATTCATAGATGAAGAATTAGTTACCTTATATGATTTACCACCGATTTATAATGCCTATACTGAAAATGATCTGATTGGACATTTGATAGTGGGATTAGCTCCTCATACTTCAGTCGGTATTATTGGGCGTATAATAGGTTTTACAGAATCACAGGTTTGTTTGGGTTCTCCGATATGGCATTCCGCAAAAAGAAGAGATTGTGATGGTGATGCTGATTCAATTATACTACTATTTGATGCATTTTTGAACTTTTCATATTCTTTCTTGCCGGATAAAATAGGTGGATTAATGGATGCTCCATTACTAATACAACCTATTGTACTACCTCATGAGGTTCAACGACAAGCTCATAATGTTGACATTGTGGAAAAATATCCACTAGACTTTTATAAAAATACTTGGTTAGGGGTTAAAGCAGCTGATGTTTCTGATATGATTGAAATACTAAAAAATCGAATAGGGAGTGAAAAACAATTTTATGATTATGGGTTTACTCATACTAGTGGTACTTTAATATCCGACATAAATCGAAGTGCTTATTCTACATTAAATACAATGAGTGAAAAATTAGAAATGCAAATATCTACAGCAAATCTTATTAATTCTGTAGACACAAACGAAGTAATCTCTATGGTCCTGACGACACATATTATTCCTGACATAATGGGTAATATGCGTTCTTATTGTTCGCAGTCGTTTAGATGCAATAAGTGCGGTGATAAGTATAGGCGAATTCCTTTGTATGGTAAATGTCTTACTTGTAATCATATCTTGCTCCAGACGGTTACTCGAGGTTCGGTAGAAAAATATGTTCTTTTAGCAGAAAACTTGAGTAACAACTTTAAGGTCACTAATTATCTACGGAGCAGAGTTGAATCGCTTATTGTGGAACGAAATTTTGTTTTTCAATCAAAGAAAGAACAACCTACATTACTTGATTATTTATAAAATCATTATGATTTTTGGTTTATTAGTTTGCAAAATTTATTTGATATGGTCTTAAAGTGGCCAAATTAACTACAATTGCTATACCAGGGGTAGGAGTAATTCCCATAGCGCGCTGAAAGGGTGTTTGGGTTTGCCATGCGCCAGAATTCACTACCAAGGTTCCCTTATAACTATCCACATCAATTACATGTACATGACCGGAATGGAAAATATCCGGAACGTCTTCAATAACCATCATATCTTCTAATTCTGGAGCAATAGGTGTTCTTTGACCGTATATAGGTGAGAGATGTCTTGATTTAAGTAAAATCTTCATTGCCTCTGCTGGTTTAGAATAACTTAAACCAGGAATTGTGGCAATCGTATCGTCCAAACTTTGACCATGAAACATTAATGTTTTTACTCCTTCCATATTGATCATGCAGGGATTCCCTAGCATGGTGATATTGTTTAAAGAGTAAATCTTATCAGCATATTTTCTTGGTATTGCTGGTTGAGGCAATGCTCGTCTTCCCAGGTCATGATTTCCTGGAATCATAAAAACCTTGATGTATTTAGGAATTTTCGCCAACAAATTTGTAGCGTGCTCCATCTGGGAAAATGAATCCTTTTCAAATAATTCTCTGTCTTGATGCGGAAATATCCCTATTCCATCAATTAGATCACCACAAATACAAATATACTTTATTTTAGAAACAATATCTTTATTCTCTTCGTTACCATTTAACCAATTCAAAAACATTTGAAATTCATCTTCCATGAAGAATTTACTGCCTATGTGTAAATCAGATATTAACACACTGTATACCTCAGAATGAGATCTATTTGGAATTCTGTCTGGCACGTCTAGTGAGAATATTTTTTTTATTATATGGTTCTTTCTTTTTGAATTATTCTCAAGTTCTATCATTACCATTTGATCCAAAATTAATGATGAAATCTGTTTTTTTATATCTTCATCGTATGCAAATGCCTCTAATAATCCACTCTGGTCATCAATAGTCAAATTATAACTATTCTTTTTGATTTTCTTTTCCATGATTAATCCTGCTATGAATAAAGATTCTTCAGAATTCTCCTTAGACTGTGACTTTGGATTTATTCTTGATTGGTTAAGAAATTGTTTAATGAACGCTATTTTTTTTATTCTTTTACTGTCTGGTCTATTAGATAAAATTTTTAAGGATTTATCAAATCGGCTTCTAAAGAGTGAAGTATATCCTTCAACTCCTTCACCGCTATTTATACTATTATTGGAATCATAAATTATGTTGTTCACATAATAGTTATTCTCAAAATCATCGGAATCACGAGTTACTAATTCTAAAATAGTCTCTTCATTATTTTTTTTAGTATCAGTGATTTCAGAATGATCTAACTTGTTTACAATAGTAGTACCATTACTAGCATTATCATTTACGATCAGTGAACTATTTGTTGAAAACTTTAAAATATTCTTTATATCGTCGGATAAAATAACCTTAGACCCGTCTCTCTCTCTTTTGATCATGAGAATCTCTTCAACTATTTGATACGCATCTACCTGTAGATTCTCAATCAACACTAATGCATCGGGATGAATCTGAAATCCTTTACTAGTTATAAAGGAAATTATTTTTAAGAGATCGGAATTATCAGTCAATAATCAAATTAACTAGTTAATGATATTCTTTAAATCTTTTTATATAAATAATAAAGTATTATAATTGATAAAAAAAGTAATATAATTGGTTATGCTTATTACATTTAAAAAGAGACTGGCGTTTTTCTTTATTGCCATGTTGTTTTTCTTGAGTATTTTTTATATTGGATTTTCCTTTAGAATGGATGAATCATTTTCTAAAGAGTTATCAAAAAACTTTATTAATCAAATAAGTGACATAGACGAATTTGGTATATTCTTAAATAATCTGAAAATAGCATTAGTGATGTTTATTCCAGTTATAGGCCTCGTAATGGGAACTATTTCTGGATTTTCTACCGGTTTAGTGTTTAATTCGATAATGAACTTATCAGATGTTGCACATTCTAATCCCTTGGTCATTTTCTTGACACCATTTGGAATCCTAGAGCTAGTCTCATATGGGCTAGCAATTTCTCGAGGCTGTATTTTATTTTTTGAAATACTAAAAAAGAAATTTACAAAAAAATCTCTATTTTATCTGCTAATTGAAGTAGCATTAGTTTCTGGAATGCTTTTTGTTGGGGCAATAATAGAATGGATGATGATTGAAAATATTCCAAAAAGATTATGATCATCCGTCATTCGTGCATAGCTTTTGGATTATTTTATATCATTGTTATAAAATGCCATAGTGTTTAAATAGTTTTAATGAAGATTTACGTACAGTGAATTATTAGATGCCAGTAGCAATACTTCCAGATGTTAGTGAACAGCATTGTATTGGGTGTGCTTTATGTGTAGAAATTTGTACAGCTCTTGGTCCAGATGTATTAAGAGTAAAACCTGTGGAAGGTTGGAAAAGAGGTAAAGCATTTGTCTTTTATCCAGAACGATGTATCTCTGATGGTGCTTGTATTGGCGTTTGTCCAACAAAAGCAATTTTCTGGATGAGACCAATGGAATATACACCAGGACAACCAATTCCATTAAAGAAAAACGCCATATTTATGAAAGGCTGGGAAGAGGGCTAACTCTCCACCAATTTTTATTTTTTCTTTAATTTTAGAATTCAATAACCATTATAAGACTGATAAAATTTTACATCCGTACATTAATATTCTAATATAGTTTTCTCTAATAATTAGTACTTAAATATCCAATAGAATTACTAAAATGCCAAATTGACAAAAAAATTGTATCTTATAGGTGTAGGTCCAGGATCAAAAAAATATCTTACGGATTTTTCAAAAGAAATTATCAAACAATCTCCTTATATTATAGGATATAAATATACTCTAAATACTATAGATCATCTGCTTGATAGAGCATTTAATCAAGTATTTGAAATAACCATGAAAAATCAAGAGGAGATTTATTTGAATGTATATAATAATCTAATGAAAGAAAATGATGTATGCACTGTTCCATTTACAGGAGATGTAAATTTCTCGGAATCAGAAGTTGTGGACCGGCTTTTATACCTATTCGGTGATGAAAATGTCTACATTATCCCTGGCATCAGTTCTATACAGGTAGCAGCTGCAAAATCTAGAGTTCCATTGGATAAATCTAACATCATGACTTTTCATGTCACTGGTGATATTGAAGAAAAATAGAACTGGTAAAGTCAATTGTAGATAAGAAAGTGTAATATTAGTGCCGAGACCGTGGCCGTCTGAACCATCAAAAAACTTTATGCCCTGAAATTTCATTATTTATCAAAGAAAAAGGACTGGACACTTCAAAAATTGACGTCTGGGTATTTGAAAATTTGACAAATGACGGAAAGGAAACAACTTTACTGGAAAAATGAGTTCGCTAGAAAACAAAGACTTTAGCGACTTATCAGTGATGGTTATAGATCAAAACAAACGACAAACTTACTTGGAATTTAAATTTATTCTTTCCCCATTTGTATTATTTCAGTTTTGAACGTAAATAAAATATATTACAATTAACTCTATATGATGTTGAAATGAGCAAGACGAATTTAGATGTTGTATTGAATGTGGTTCAAAAATGTCTAAAAATATTAAATTATGCCCTGCCTGTGGAGAATCTCAGGGCTAGATTTAAATATTTTTGTTAGACTCATTTTCCATTTTATTGCTCTTATTTTTAGATAATCATGACAGTTTATTTTCACTTATAGTCATTATTAAAATACCTCTATTTTTTTAATAATTAGACGATGGTAAAAAATAACTTCTCCTTATTCCCGTGATTATTTCAGCCTTTGTAATAGGGATTTAGAATTATCTTTGCTCCATCAGATATTAAGAATGCAAACATCAATTTTTCAAAAGGATCTATAAAAATAGACGAAAAACTTTTGACCGTCGAAATTGCTGATTCGGATTTTGATAGACAACGATGGTTAACATTTAGGAACGACAAACCAAATTTGGATTCCGGGTTACTATTGATATATGATAAGCCTGATTTATATTCAATGTGGTTGTTAAATATAAAATATCCATTAGATTTAATGTGGTTTGATCAAAATGGCGATATAGTTTATCTTAAAAAAGATGCCCAACCCTGTGATAATATACTTGATTCATCCAAATGCACCTTTAAGAATACAAAGCCGGCAGAATTTGTGCTGGCTAGTTCGGCGGGATTCATCCAACACAACAATATAACAGAAAGTTCAAAATTAGAAATAATTTCAGCTTGAATTCTGTTTTTCTCTTTTGCTACACATTACTTTTATCAGAACAATATCGCTAACTCTTAAGTCCGGCTACAAGAAAGTAAAGGACAGAATTGCTTTAAACCAGGAATAAATAGGGTAGGATGTAGCTTAATTAGAGAATCAAGAGTGGCCATATCGTATTATTTTTATAAATGCTTATTTATTTCTTGTAATTCGTGAGTTATCTCTTCAATGGACGCCTCGTCCTCAAGGGTAGTGATATCTCCAATAGTCTCGTTATTTACAATAGATCTTAGAAGTCTTCTCATTATCTTACCACTTCGTGTCTTTGGTAACTTATTTACAAAATAAATCTTTTCAGCAGATGCAATTGGCCCTACTGTATTTTTAATGTGTTCATTTACCTCTATATCTAATTGCGAAGATAATTCAGCTCCTTTTCTTAGTACCAGAAATGCGATGATTGTTTCACCTTTGATTTCATCCTTTTTACTAGTGACAGCCGCTTCGGCTATTGAAGGATGGGAGATAAAAGCACTTTCAAGTTCTATCGTTCCTAATCTATGACCGGCAACCTTTAATATATCATCTGCTCTTCCTAGTATCCAATAATATCCATCATTATCTACATATGCAAAATCACCTGCGAAGTAACTATTGCGTGTCTTTTCCCAGTATGTCTTTTCATATCTTTCTTTGTTATTCCACAATGAAAGCAGCATTCCGGGCCAGGGTTCTTTTACAGTTAAATATCCTTTTTTATTGGTTTCTACTTTTTTGCCATTGTCATCTACTATTTCTAATTCAATGCCTGGTAATGAAAATGTTCCAGAACCAGGTTTCATTTGGATATTTTCAATTCCAGTACACATACTTATCATAATACCACCAGTTTCAGTTTGCCACCACGTATCTATGATAGGACAATTATTTTTACCGATTGTATTGAAATACCACATCCAAACCTCTGGATTTATTGGCTCTCCTACCGTGCCCAATAATCGCAAACTTGATAAATCATATGAATTGGGTATATCATTTCCATATCTCATATAAGATCTCAACGCTGTGGGCGTAGTATACAGAATGGTTGCCCCGTGTTTTTCTATAATATTCCAATACTGACCTTGGTCAGGATAGTCTGGCGCACCCTCATAAATAATTTCAGTTACTCCATGCATCAATGGTGCATATACTACGTAGCTATGTCCAGTTACCCAGCCTATATCTGCTGTGCAGAAAAATACATCCGTTGGGACAAAATTGAAGACCCATTTTGCCGAGTTAAACAAATGAGTCAAATATCCTCCGCTTCCATGGACAACACCTTTCGGTTTACCTGTGGTCCCAGATGTATATAATATAAACAAAGGATCGTTACTTTCCATCCATTCTGACACACAATAGTTGGATTCTTTATTTACTAAATCTTCGAACCATATGTCCTTTTCATTTATATCTATATCTTCATGAGTTCTTTTAACGACTATTACTTTTTCAACAGTAGAGGTTTGTTTTACAGCTTCGTCTACTATTTTCTTCAATTGTACTATTTTCCCTCTTCTATATCCTCCATCTGCTGTAATTATTATCCTGGATTCAGCATCATTCACTCTGTCAATGATTGATTGAGAACTAAACCCTGAAAAAATAACAGAATGAATGGCTCCTATTCTAGCACAGGCAAGCATGGATATGACTAATTCGGGTATCATTGGTAGGTAAATTGTGATCCGATCTCCTTTTTTTATACCCAGTTTTTTGAGTGCGTTAGCTAATTTGTTCACTCTATAAAACAATTGGTTATATGTAATAGTAACAGATTTTCCGTCTTCACCTTCCCAAATAATCGCTGCGTGATTCTTCTTTTCACTTGTTAGATGTCTATCGAGACAATTATAGGCGGCATTTAGTTTTCCTCCCAAGAACCATCTAGCAAAGGGGGGATTCCAGTCCAATACTTGCTCCCATTCTTTAAACCACGTCAAGTTTTCTGCACAATTTGACCAAAAATGTTTTGGATCTATTTGGGATATTCTTTTTATTTCTTTTATCTTATTTCCCTCTAGAGAAATGATTTCTTGATGTCCATCATCCTTGCGATATTGAGGATCAATCATGAAAAAGGAAAGATTTTTCTTTACTTAAATGCTTTCGTTATTTATTATAGTGTATTATCTATATACGATTCCTCTATCAAAAACCATACACAATTAAACCAATTTACATATATTATTCATCCAAAAGTCTTTCTTTCAGTGGCAATCTAGAATTACATAATAAACTTATATAGGAATGTTATATTTGATTGTTGCAATAAACTAAAATAAATAAAGAGAACGAAAATAAAGTGTGAAATATAGAAGTCGAACTGAAATAGTGGCCATGATCCTGGATGCAGCCAACGGCGGAGCAACCAAAACAAAAATCATGTATAAAGCATTTTTAAGTTATGCCCAGTTACGTGAATATTTATCAGTATTAATTGAAAATAATCTAATCGAATATGTTGAGGGTTCACAAACCTACAAAACCACCGAAAAAGGCTTAAACTTTCTCAAAATGCACAATGAAATTGGAGAACTCTTAAGTTCAACTACACAAAAGTAAAACAACTTTTTAAATTTTTATAAATTCTTGTAATTATGATTTTTTTAATAAATTTTGCAAGTGCAATCAATCAAATAAATAAAGAGTGAAGGAAATCAAAAATAACTATGGCTTTCTAACCACCTACAGAATATTTCAGATCTTTTTTGTTGTTTTGTACTCATTAATTATTTGTAGCCATTATATGGGTGGATTCGTTGTTTTCTATATTATTTCCTAACGACGCTTCCACATAGTTAGTTACTTCATTGGTAGAACTTTCAGCGCCTTCTGCATTTGATCCCACTTCTTGTTGTTCTTGGTCTTGTTGAATCCCTTGATTATAATTCGTATCTTGATCCGATTCTTGGGTTAGCTTTTGAATATTATAATCTAATACCTCTTCTTTATCTTCATTTTGAACGTTTAATTGATCATTCTTGATTTCGTTATTGTTTGAGGTAACTGTGTTGTCTACTGTTTGTTGTGTAAGCTTGTTAATTATGTTGTTAATTTCTGTTTTTTCTAAGTTGACATGTTCTATTAATTCATTAGTGTGTATAGTTATCTGCTGATAAATATCTTCTGTTATTTCGTTACTCTTATATTGCAACTTTGCATCAAATAAAACTGCTTTTATTCTTTTCGATTCCATATCTATTTCAGATATTCTTTGATGAAGTCTCTCGATAATCTCTTTGGTGCTTTCGCCTAAATCATCCAACCTTTTTTCATACTTTAAGTATACCAATTCTGCATCGTCTTTCATATTGTCGTTATCAGCTACGATTTCTTGCAAAGCTTTAATCCTCTTCAATGTCAAAGATTTTTCTCGCAAGAGCTTTTGTGCATCCAATCGCCACCTCGGAATAAAAATGACATAGTCGCCTTGTACCAACAGTTGTTCATATGGTAAATTTTTTATACCACTTGATCCACAGTCTACACTTACGGATTCTATGGATCCTTCTATATCTGTGATGATACCTACAACTTTTCCAATGAATGTTCCATACATGTCTTTAACTTTTTTACTGACAAATTCGAGCTTCAATTCGCTCATGCAATTCAATTTGTAGATGAGTATAATGCTCGCTGTGTGAAAAAGATTTTATAATATTGTAAGATTTAATCAACTATAAGTACAATTACATGTATACAATAAACTTTGAGTAAGAAATTGAATCAGGAAAATTTTAATAATGACGAAAGAAAAAAACTTGAATCTCATTTTTCCAATTTAGACAGTAGTATATTTGTTATAATTACTCCACATCAGGTCGATCGGGGAGCCTTGATGTCTAGATATTCTAGAACTGACAAGACGATGAGAAGGATATTTATTGATGAATTTCTACCAAATCCTAATAGAGGTCTGGAATTTTATAACAGAGTCCTTTTAGAATATGGCGATGAATCTGTAGCTGAACTCGGGACAGCTCAATGTGCTTTGGAATGGATATCTAATATATCTGCACAAAAAATAGAAGATCATAGGATCGGATTATCATTTTTAGAAAAATCATCCCGCTATGTTGCATTTGATAAGAAAATTAACGGAGTTTATAAATATTTTAGGGATAAAAAAATCATGTCTTCAATTTATGCCGACAAGTACATACAGTCATGTGATTTGGCATTTGAAACTTATTCAAAGAATATCTTACCTATGCAACAGTATCTAAAAGAAAAAATTCCAATAGATAATCTTGTTTTTAATAATTCTGAAACAAAAACTGATACCCTCTTTAAAAACCTAAAAAGCTCTATGGATATTGATAATGCAAAAAAAATATATAATTCATCCATTAAGGCCAAAGCTTTAGACATATTGAGAAATCTCCTTCCATCATCAACTCTCACTAATCTGGCAATCACAGGAAATGGAAGAGCATTTGAATATCTTTTGTTTAATATGAACTCCTCCGAATTAGGAGAAATGAAAAAGTTAGGTGATTTATTATATAAAGAACTGGAAAAGTACATCGAACCATTTATCAAACGATCAAAAGATAGACACAGCATTTCATATTGCAAATACCTTGATAATACCGAGAAATCAATTTCACGAATTCTGGATAAGGATCTTTATCAAAAACATGATGAGATTTCCGTTAGTGACATTCCATTAGATACTTTCATTAATATCAAAAGTTTCATAGATGTCAAATTGCTTTATCATGTGCCCAATATTGAGGCAGAAATCAAATTGGTTGCTTCTATTTTGCATGAATATGGTAGGGGTCTATCCATGTCTTTTTTACTAGATGTTGTTACTACCTTCTCCGAAGAAAAGCGACATGAGATTATTCGTGCATATTCTCATTTTAGAGAAAATAGGAGACATAGACCTGGAAGAGCTTTTGAGGTAATTGATTATTCATTTGAATTAGTAACTAATTATGGAATGTTTAGGGACCTTCATAGACATAGACTTTTGACTATGAGTCGACAGTTGTTATCTACAAAATATGGGTTTGATATTCCAGAGGAGATTAGTGAATTAGGAATAGAAAAGGATTATAGTGATTGTATGTATCATAGTGCCGATACTTACAAGTTAATCTCATCTACAATGCCTGCAGAAGCACAATATGCGGTAACTTTTGCTTATAGGTATCCATATTTTATAAAAATGAATCTTCGTGAAGCATGTCATATGATTGAACTACGGACAACTCCGCAGGGCCATCCAGATTATCGAAATGCATGTCAGAAGATGTATTCACTGATAAAACAGGTCAATCCTGTTATTTCTGAGGGTATCAAATTTGTAGATATGAATAGTTATGATTTAGAAAGATTCAAATCAGAAAAAAATACCTTATTGAAAAAATCTAAAATAAATGCACCTGATTATTAATCGATACATTATGATCTCTTCTTATAGTATCTCAATATACATAACTGTTATTTGTATCAAAATTACTACTTTTTTCATTAAAACCATTTGTCAAGAGATTGACTTCTTTTAACAATACTTTTTTCAAGCCTTCCCAAGTGGTTGATAACTCTTTCATTGGAGAAATTTTTCTCATCACAAAGATATTTTATGGTTTTTTCCTTCTCTATCTCATTAAATTCAATATTTAAATCCTCTATATCAGTAACTTGGGGATTCAGAAATATTTCCCTTATTTCATTGTATGGTGTGGTCAATAGTTCTGCTTTTATTTTTTCTATATCTTCAATCTTCTTGTACTTTTGTATCAGTTTTAGGGCATTTTTAGGACCGATGCCACTAAATCCATCAGGATTAAAGTCAGTACCAATCAGGATTCCAACATCCACAAGCTGTTGGTGAGTTAGATTATTAGTCTTTAGTACTTGAGAGTACTCTATTATTTCTGGTACGATATCAACATACACATTTCTATTGGGGATTTTTCTTTTCCCGCTAACTGTCAAATTCCTTATCAACCTTTTTGCACCAAATAGTATTGAATCATAATCTTGACTCACGGATGAATATGCTAAATCTTTCTTAGATAGAAGTGCGGCGGTTGCTTCCCCTTCTGACTTTGCAGTAATATATGGAATCCCCATCAATGACAATAAGTATTTTGATTCTTCAATCATTTTAGAGGTTAGAATTGAAGTTCCCTGACTAAATTTTTTTGCGTCGTCTATTCTTCCCTCTTCCAATGCTGCATTATACTTTTCAGTCGCTTCTTATTTGACTTTTCTTCTTCTTTGAATTTCTCCTGATTTCAATCTATGAGGTAGTC
>JARFXS010000007.1 GCA_029194465.1 Candidatus Nitrosocosmicus sp. | reverse complement strand
TATCTAGTAAGAGGTACATAATCAACAAAAATAATACGGAGTCATAGATTGTGAATCTATCCATCGCAGAATCTATTAACCTAGATATTCGATCATTTTATTGTTCTTATTGTAAAGGACTGTTATGATGACCGACGACAGTGTCTTCTTTGATAATGATACAACAATGACACCGAGAATCCAGGCAAATCTTTGATTTCGTGTGATTACAAATAGAACACATACATATCTTGGCTGGATCTGTTTTTGCTTTCATATTTTTGAAAGAAGGGTAACGGCTATACAATGTCATCAAGATTCCCAATATGATTACAACAGAGGCAGGGAGAAAGGTTCTGCCTATCATAAGAAATATACCTAGCCCCATCATAATTATGCTTCCAATCATCAAAATATTCATGAATTACTCAGGCTCCACTATTGTTCTATTAATTATCACAAAGAACTTCTTAATTAGTAATCTCATTCTCATTTTCAGGATTCACTTTCTTTTTTCTGATTTTCCTGACTTTTTCAAGAATTTGTGCTAGCTGATCTTCAGAAATTTTTGATATCCTTGAGTCACATTCAATACCTTCTGCATCCAAAACCTGTTCTGTAATATCAACAATCTCGTTCTTATGTTCTACTTCCTCTTCTGTTAACAGGTTCAAACTTGCAAATCTGAAAAAGGCGAAATCGCTCATAAAATAATACTATGTGTAGTACTAGTTATATTTATGGACTCTATGTTGTCTACTTCACTTTACTATGCCATACAATTGATATTCGACGGCCTAGTCCATCCCCCAGAAATTCATTTGAGTTAAATCCTAATGGATATTATTACCAGGCTAGATGCGAATGTCTAATTCTTATTGCCAGCATGGACCTTTAAGAACAATTTTGAAATTATCTATACTAGTGGAAATTGCAATAGCAACCAGTTATGAAATCGGTTCTTATTTGAACGCCTTTAAATCAATCCATATTGTCTTTATGGTTGTAATATCTTAATGATAAGGTGTGAATTAATTTCATGGTATGAAATTCATCCAACTTAAAATATGCTTGAGAGCAATATGGTTAAAGTAGAAATTAATTATGAGGTTTCTGTTGTTTCATAATGTTTATTTATTGCGAGAATTTCAACTTAGATGGTGAACGTGGTAAAGTGGCTGATAAAATTAAATGTTATCATATTTTAGTAAAGAAACAAAGTGAAGCATTGTTGATCTTAGAAAAATTGAAAAAAGGGGGAAGTTTTTCAAATCTGGCTAAGGAATTTTCTATTGACAAAGGAAGTGGTAAAAAAGGAGGAGACCTGGGTTTCTTTGGAAAAGGGATGATGGTCAAACCCTTTGAAGAAGCAGCATTCAAGTGAAAAAAAGGTGAAGTTACCGCTGAGCCTGTAAAGACAGAATTTGGATATCATATAATAAAACGTTCTGGATGATAGTAAAATAATATTTGGCTTGAGTTAAGATGGATTGAGCTTGAATAATTTTGCACCAACTAACAAGTCTTTGAAATTTTAAATAAATTGTCAAATAATATTATTTTTCTGAAAGCAAGTGAAATTGACAAATTATCAACAAACAAGTTTTGCCAATTCAAGATCTCTTATTATCGTTTCTACCGAAATGGCAAGAGAATAGTTGCAAGTTTTTTTTATCTAATTGATTGTTAGATCTTAGATGATTTAAAGGGATTTCTCGATCATAGCGATCAATTGTATTTTAGATTCAGACCCTGTATACAGTCCATATTTTACGCTCAAGTTGATATTCAAATTTTTATTAAAAAAGATATTATTTGCATTATGACAGCAGTCCTGCCTGAATAACAATTTTACACGGGAACACGAGTACACTTGCTATCTAGCAGGGATCATAATGCAAACACGATTTATAACGCTAGGGGTAATATAAACTGAAATATCATTGAAAGATTAGGAGCAAATTTTATCAGATTTACGATCATTAAACCTTGAAACATGATCCTTTTAATACGGGTGGATCTTTGCAATTTTTACACTAGTAAATGAAATGCTAGTCATGATATCAATGGATTATCGATTCCTACAATTTTTATGTTCAAATCTAATAGATTCTCTTAAATGCCCATACCAATCTTCCATTTGTACCTGTAAAGTTAAATTGGTATTTTGGAAAATAGATTTTTTCGGCCAACGATTTTGTTGTCTTAAATAAAACCAGCTTGATTTGTTTGTCCTTGTTTATTGCTTGGGCCAGGCCGCTACAGAATAGCATTATGTATTTTCCAATCCCAAAACACCTGTATCGTTGATCAATACCTATTTTCTTTATCAAAAGTGCGCAAGTTGGTTCCTGGTAATATTTATCCCTGTTCCCTTTTTCATCGCACTGAGGAATCAATTCAGGTTGCTCAGCATACAACCGTGTCAGATCAATAGAAAAAAAACCAATCCAATCATCAAAGTACTTTATCACATATTTTACTTCATTAGTGTCGGATTTACCGCTAAGGATGTAATTCTCATAATATTCTTGAACTGATAGTGGGTCTTCGCCATTTGTTTGTCTGAAATCTATTTTTGGTAGTTGATGTCTCTTGGGATTAAAAATCTTAAATTTTAATCCGTTTGGATCAAATTGAATCGTCTGAGTCATGTCTATGCTTCTCATAAAACTCGGTAGCTTCAGTTAAGAATTCTTGCTCTTTGGGATTAATTTGATTTTTCAAATAATCATTAATTTGATGATATTCATCACAATCCAGGAAAATATCAGAACGTACAGTAAACAATTTTGACATGATTATATATCGATAAAGCACTATTAAAATATCGTTAGTCAACGATTATTGTCTCTAATTTTAGTGGTTTGACACATGCAGATTAAGATGGTATTCTATCATCAAAATATGCAAAATTATTCCATTATGCATAGAATCAATATCGCCTCTCTGATTTCTAAGCAAAGTATTATTCTGGATATTAAAATTATATCGATTTTAGCCAGTTTATTACATCTGAAAAAACATTGCATCAATGAAATTGGGATTCATATCTTTCTTGTCCTTGGTTCATTTCTTGTCCTGGTTTAGGCCCATTTTGAAGAATCGATTTTCGCTAGACGTTGTGTTTAAAAGCCATGTTGAAAAATAATCAATGTACTAACTATGAGTCAACATCAAACCGATATTACTGAGCCACTTGTCAAGAATCTTTTGGAAGACAAAAACCTAGCATTTGTTGCTACCCTAATGAAAGATGGATCTCCTCAAATAACTCCTACCTGGATTGACATTCAAGGCAATGAAATCCTGATTAATACCGCTATAGGTAGAGTAAAACAAAAGAATGTAACTAGGGATCCAAGGATAGGGGTATCTATAGCAGATCGCAATAATCCTTATCATATGGTAACCTTGAGAGGAGAGGTGATTGACCAGATCACAGGCGAATTGGCTGACAGTCACATTGATAAAATGGCAAAAAAATATCTAAATAAGGACAAATATCCCTTCAGAGCACCAGGTGAAAAAAGGGTCATTTTAAAGGTAAAACCTACACGAGTGGCGTACATTTAAATCCATTCAAAATCTGCACAGAAAAGAAAAGAAAAAGTTAATATGATTCCGATCAAGAGGGGAGCAGCTGATCTGACTTTATAACACATCAAATTCATGTATTAGACTTACAAATCAACAGCCTTTGAAACAAATGCGAGGATTCCAGAGATGCTGAGAGTGAGTGCCACGACTTTGCCAGTCTGGAATAATAAGGACAATTTGGAAAAGTTCCATTTTCAGTCCATACTTAATTTCATGTCCTGTGCATAGTTGCTAATATTTTTGTTATTTTACATTTTTCCTTGTCTCCTATTTATCGCAAAAGTTCAATCGTTCATTGAGAAAATCAAAAATGTTAGATAGGTAAAATATCTACAACATATAGATTACATCTGATGTATGGGTTGGATAGGCATACAGGATGGGATCATTGAGCTCTTTGACGGTCAGTCCTAGTCTGATAGCTATAGAAAATATGTTTATGACCTCCTCTGCGTGAGGTCCAAGTAGATGAGCACCTAAAATTCTGTCACTCCCTTGCTCAATTAAGATCTTAAATCCAGAATGAGTTTCACCTAAACGTCTAGAAGAAGACCACTTAGAAGTGTTCTCATGATTTGTCCTAAATTGTAATCCTTGTTCTTTTGCATCTTTTTCCGTAAATCCTACAGAAGCAAGGGGAGGTATGGTAAAAGCAACGCTTGGGAGTCCGGCATAATTAGACTTGATACTGTTTCCCTTTAGAATATTAGTTGATACAATATTTCCTTCATAGGTTGCTACAGGGGTCAACGGTGCGCCTCCACTTGATGCAGCATCTCCTGCTGCATAAACAATAGGATTAGAAACACTTTGGAGATATTCATTAACTTTTATCCCTTTGGAGGTGTGTTCGATGCCAGCTGCCTTTAGATCAAGTTCTTCAATATTTGGAACTCTGCCAGCGCCATGTACTACCAGATCAACTTGTAGTGTTTTTGGCAATTCGTCGTCTGTTGGGGAATTTGCTACTGAAGAATAGTGTACGACTAATTTACCTTTTCCTTCTGGTGAAGGAGAAGTTATTTTATTTATTTTCTCAACCTTGGTTTCCAATCGGACATCTATGCCAATATTTTTGCTCTTTTGCACCAGTTGACTAACGAGGTCTGAGTCAAAGTGTTCTAAGGGTTGTTTTCCGCGATGAAAAATCGTGATCTTTTTTACACCAGAGCGGGCTGCAATGTGTGCAAACTCAAAAGATATGTACCCGCCACCAATGAATGCAATATTATCGGGTAATTGATAACTTTCAATATCTAAAAATTGATCACTTGTGATTACATTCTCTAAACCCGGAATGCCTAAATTAACGGGATTTGCTCCAGTTGCTATTAAGATGTATTTTCCTTTTATGATATCATTACCTGTATCGTCACCCGTCTCATTGAATCTCACTTTAATTGCATCCTTACCAATAAATTTGGCTTTTCCATGAATAGGAACAATTCCAGCTTTGACGTAACTGTCTTCCCTCTGTTTTGGAAAAGGCTCAGTAAACGTTCTCTTAAAGTTAATCAAGTCACGCCAATTCAAATGAACTTTATCTATATCACTTATGCTTTTATTTTCGAGTCTATGATTTGCATCAATTGTTTTTGCTGCCTCAACAAGAACTTTTTTAGGTTCACAACCACGCAAAGCACAAGTCCCACCAAATGGTATGGAATCTATAATGGCAACTTTTAGGCCCTTTGAGCGGCAATTTGTTGCTACGGTAGTGCCTGCTGTACCTGTTCCTATTACAACTAAATCATATGTGGTTACATTGTCCAATCATTATTCAATCCTGAATAAATCAAAAAAAGCAAACTCCTTTAAAAGTTTGAGTTTTGACCGATGCTGCTACATATGTTATCAATTTGCATCACCATAGTTCCTATTCAATCTCTCTTTTGGACGTAATAGAATCTCTATCTATGAATTTTTATCAAATAATCTTATCATAATATGATAGGTTATCCGGACTCTAATACCTTAACCGAATCTTTCCTCGCCATATTCCTAAGAAGGTTAAAGAGAATTGTTGAGTGTTCCAATCACTCCATTATATTTTATAATAGGTTAATAATAAAAGCCCTGTTCAATATGGATTAAATAGTCCCAATAATTAGGTAAATGTGAAAAAAAGTAAGTCCTTTTGACAAATGGTTTCCTAACCTAGAATTATTGCATTTACAAAAGTGACAGGGCTATCATTTTGCAAAAAATGGAGTAATGGGACAGTAAGAGCGCAAAAGTGGATTCTATGGCGTCAATAACTTTTGAAATGAAATCTGGCATCAAAAACTATAAGATTTTTTAAGCTTTTTTTCTGGCAAATATTGTTCCTATCTACCTAATGGTAGCGATCTGGCCTCATATGTGTTATGTATGGTTACACCTGGAGCCTACGAAAGACCCTGTAAAAGTTTTTATCTACTAATGATAAGATCATGTTATCAGGTCATATCATTCCTTATTTAGGCACATACCAAAGGAAATTATTAAGATTAATTTTACTACAGTTATTTTTTATATAATTTTGTTTATATCTGCATGTGCCTTCTCAGCCGCCTCTAATTATGAATCAGCCAATGCCTTGTCTTCTCCTCCATTTGAATTGCAGGAAATGATAAACGAAAATCATGATTGGTTTCAAACTTATGGTGATAGCGACCTTAATTTAAAAAACAACTATACCGACATATTAGCAGTAAATTATCTTAGCGACGGTGAAACCCTAAATGCCACTATTTGGTTAAACGCCGGCATTGGTAATTATACGGACTTCAGCCTCAAAAAACCCCTTAACAAAATAAGCTATGGAATGCTCATAGATGCTGATTCTAATTCCGAGACAGGATATAGAGGGGCAGATTATGATTTGTATATGGAACTAACGGGTGGTGATCTAAGTGCCTATTTATATCAACTTTCATCAACAGGGGGCTACAAATTGATAGGTTCGAATATAAACTTTACGGAAGTTTATGATGAGTCTGGTGCATTCCTGGGATCTGTTGACTTTACTTTAGATCTGGATACGATAAATAATCCTGCTAATTATAATCTACTATTCTATTCTGCAGAGTCATTTGGGCCTAACGAAGTGAGACAATTTACAAATTGGGTTAGTATTCCGCCACCTACGTTACAAGTAACAACATCTCCAGAGGATATTTCGATTAGACAGGGAGAAAATATGATGGTTCCAGCTAGAATAAAGTCCAGCACTGGATTTTCAAACGACGTGGTTAACATTACACTATCCGGAGACAAAAATAGTGAGTATGCCATAGCATCTGGGTTTAACTCTAGTGAAATAGTTGTAAATGTGGAAAGAATTCAACCTCCATTGTTTAAAATTGATATTCCTAAAGATACTCCATTGGGCATTTACTCGATTCCCTTGATTGTTACCATAAGAGAGCCCTCTGAGGCCGTCATAACAAAACCAATAAGCTTGGATTCAGCTGGGGGAAAAGTGGACCCAGAAGTTGAAATCTCGAAGAAGTATCCTACTGTAGGTTATTTGACTAAGCCAATTAACTTGACGGTTACTGTAGTAGCTCCAAAGACCATTAACGATCATTTTAAGGAATTTTGGGGGACATACGGGTCATTTATAGGGATTTTTGCCGGCGCTTTCATAGGTGCATTTGCTAAGGTGTTGTTTGACAAAAGAAAAAAAGAAAGTTAGATCGGTATGATCATTATCTATACTTTATTTTCTTCTATTATGTATGAAATGGAGATACAGGTTCTACCTACTGATTTGTTTTAAAGAAAAATGAGAAAAGGGAGATTTTGTGCAATAGCGATCGAATACTCCCTAATTACAAAATCAATAGTAGAAAGTCCGGGGTCTACGGAAGTGAAAGATGGGTCTGTTCCAAAATTACTTTTTTAATTTGTTTAATAGACTCTCTTTTATATCGGGCCATTCTTCTTTAATTATACTATAACAGGCAGTATCTCTTATCCTCCCATTTCTCATTATTTTATGACTGCGCAAGATCCCATCCTGTTTTCCACCAATTCTTTCGATCGCTTTTCTTGATACTTGATTTAGGACATCGGTTCTTATTTCTACGGCGATGCAGTGTAGCTTTTCAAATGCATGTTGCAGCATCAAAAATTTGGCCTCAGTATTTACGGGAGACCTGCGATAAGATTTTGCTATCCAAGTGTGGCCTATTTCTACCCTATAATTTTGGTGATCAATATTAAAAAATCGGGTTGTCCCCACTATGATTTTCAAATCCTTGTCGACTATAGTAAAAGGTAAACTAGTATTATCATGTTTTATCATATTCTGCAAATAAATAGACATTTCTTCAATGCTGGGAAATGATGTGAAAGGGTTTTTCCAAATTTCTCCATCAGCAGCAGCACTACATAAACCATTCAAATCATCATATGTGGGTGGGCGGAGTACTATATGACTGTACTCCATAGTTATATCATGGATATCAAGCATATATCAAACAAGATAAGTAATTCATCACTGCTTAATTAAATCGGAGGTTTTGAACTCCACGATCCATTTCGTAACAATTATCTCTCTGTAGTTATTGTATTATAAGTTAGTAACATCAAATATTTGATGAATTGCGTTGAAGTTTAAAGAATGTCTAACTATTTTGGACTAATAGAGTATTTAATGACCATGACGTGAATTTTTTGGGTGATTACGAGGTTTTATTTTGAACGTCAATGATGAGCCCGAATAGACAAAAATCATTAATCTCTTTTAAAATAAAGATATGAAACAAATAATGAATTTTATGATGTTGGTCTTTGATAGGTAGGAAGGTTGATCCTCGGATTGCTATTTTTTATATGAATCTTTATGGAGCGCGGATGGATACATGTTAAGGATATTGTTTGTGTGCTAATCTGGCCATCCGTTGGTATATCTGGACTCTGAAAATGGACTTCTCTATACTTTATCTTTGTAAAGAGACTTTGTGACGGAATAAAGCGTTCAAGATTTTATGTTTCCAGGGTTAATCATACTATATCTTTCATTTGTCATCTACCGTGCTTTTGCACACCTCTATCTAACAAATACATCCAATTATTTTTGAATGTTGAACAAAATCCATAGAAACAGTATTATATTTATTACTTTACAATCTACGTAATTGGGATAGAGAAGAGTGACGATAGAGCTATCAGTGGGTGCAATAATAAGATATCAATCTGTTGAATTCAATAGAGATCATTCAGAATTTCTACTTTTAAGAAATAAACGTGGATTTTGGGGATTTCCTCAGGGCCACAAAGAAAGAGGGGAAAATGAAATTCAGACATTACAGAGAGAAGTACAGGAAGAAACCGGGATTATTGATTTAGACATACACCAATACATTGGGAAGATTCAGTACAAATACTTTAGAGCTGATGGAATTCGATCAGAGAAGGAAGTTAAATTTTATTTTGCAACTACTCCAGTTAGAGAAGTCGTAATATCAAACGAGCACGAAGGATTCAAATGGACAACATATCAAGATGCTCTTTCGCTTTTAGATCACCGTCAACTGAAATCTATAATACTAAAAGGCAGAAGACGAGGCCTATACTGATGGAATTGATTAGTAAGTTGCAGTCCTACTCTGCATACTCTAAATGCTATGAAAATAATTTTATACCTACGTTTTATTAATAGAAGCGGATATAGATTAAAAAATGGTTGCTGGTAAAAGAATTGTACTAACTGCCGATCGTAGTTTGATGACCAACTATAGAGGTAATTTTCTTTATGGGTTCATTGCATGTGGCCCATACGAGCTTGTTCCTGAATTTGTTTTTGATAAACTTTTTTGCCCAAGTGTTGAAACTGATAAGAATACAGGGGAAATCAAAGTTGCCCAATGTGGATTGCGTCGTATCGAAAGTGCATTAATTCGAGAGTACGATAAAAGTGAGGTATTTCTAGCCCATCCGGAAATGTTAGAAAAATGTATCGGACCACAAACCAAAGTTGTAGGAATAAACGTAATGGACCCATTAGGAATGGCTCCGGTTACCACCACGATGTCTCCTGAAAAATTATCTTATGTTGCAATGAAATTTAAAAAAATGTGTGCTTCGATTATTCAATTAAAAAAGAAATATGATTTTAAAGTTGTTGTTGGAGGTAATGGATCTTGGGAATTAGCCAAACCTGAAAGGATGAAGATTCACGGAATTGATACCGTAGTGATAGGTGAGGCAGATGAGTTAGCATTGGATTTGTTCCATGACTTAGAAGCTGGAGACGCACCAGAACTCCTTCATACATTTGTACGAAATATAGAAAATATTCCCGTAATTCGTGGACCCACTATAAACTCACTGATTGAAGCGATGAGAGGCTGCGGACGCGGTTGTGATTTTTGTGATGTCAATAAAAGATCTAAGAAAGACATTCCATTAGAAAGATTGCAAGAAGAAGCTAAAATAAACATAAAATATGGTTTCGATTCAATTTGGCTGCAGTCCGATGAGATGTTACTTTATGGTTGTGATAACAAAGATTTTGTTCCAAACCAAGAAGCGATTCTAGGAGTCTGGAAGGGTCTCAAATCGGTAGGAGCCAATTTCGTAGGTACTACACACATGACTTTGTCCGCCGTTGCTTCATCCCCAGATCTAATCAAAAATATATCACAGGTTAATGATATGGAAAATAATGGTCGCTGGCTTGCGACCAACCTCGGAGTTGAAACTGTTGCCCCACGAATGGTAAAAAAACACCTTGGAGTAAAAACGAGACCTTTCCAACCAGAAGAATGGGGATCAGTTGTAAGAGAGGGATGCAAAATACTAAATCAGAATCATTGGTTTCCAGCATTAACTTTAATAATCGGATGGCCTGATGAAACACCCGATGAGACTCAATATACTATTGATTTGATCCAGGATTTCAGACAAATGAATATGAGGGGATTGGTCGCCCCATTGTTATATCAGGATTTCTCTGAGAAAAATTCAATGCACTTTGGAAATTTGAACGAATCACAATTTGCACTATTTTGGACATGTTGGCAGCATAATCTTAGGGTAATAAGCGATATTATACCCATAATTATTCGTAACAAATCTTACGGACCTGCGATGAAGGTATTTATGGCAATGCTTATAAAATTTGGAACTTGGGCCATCATGAGATATTTACGTGGGCTTTCTAAAGGCTTATTTGAAGGTAGACCTGCTGAAGATATAGTTGCAAAGTATGTGAGACCGCGTTCTGTCACCGCTCCAATGCCTCCAAAATTATAAAAAAGTACGAGTTTATTTTGAAACTCTATTCTTATACCTAGTTTATGTCTTGGGTTCTAACGAAAAATACGGGTAGTGATTGGTTGCTAGAATTAAACCGAGAGGGGGCAACAAGTCTATTGTGATGAGCTTATTTGATTTAAGGCTGCATCAGCGATGGTGTCTCTCTTAGGTGTAATGACGATAAAATAGTTCTTATCAGCTCTTTCCATGACATTGACTAATTTATGTTTTTTTACCGATATATCAAATTCGTACATTCCATGCTCAAGATTCCCTTTTGTATAAATCATGAGTAATGTTTCTCCTGATAATGGAGTAATTGGGACCATCGAAAAAACGTATCCCTTGTAAGAACTAATGGGTAGGATTTGTTTCATATAGGGGGCCACAGAAACCAAATATATTAAAACATCTTCGATGGTTTCGAACTCTTCAAATTCAAATTTCATTTAAATTAACTATCTGAAAGTAGGTTAAATAAACTTTATAAAAAAGTTTATCCGTATGATTCGAATTTGACATCAAATGTGCCATCCTTTCTCTTGTTCCTTTCAGTTACAAAACCCTTTGGTACTAGGGAATCCAAAACACCATCTACGGTACCCTGCCACCCGCACACATAAAATGATGTATTTTGCGGTGTGATTTTCTCACCCACTAGTTCTTCCAATGCTGATTTATCCTTTCCTGGCTTGGGGCGTAGGAAGTTTTCTACCCTGCCCTTATGTCCATTCCATGATCTATTGAACCATTCCTGGGGTCTGCTGATACTTGCCCGATACCTAAAGTTCCATTCATTACTTCCACTTTCTAAACTCTCTCCCTCCAGCTCGGTTAATAACTCCCTATAACTCAGCTCATCTACATAGCTAGCTCCATGAAGTACTACGATTTGCCTCTTAGTCCCCTTTGATTTCAGGTGCAGCGAGTACGATATAAAAGGGGCCAAACCAGTTCCACCCCCAATCAAAACTAATCTCCTATCATCTGGACTACCATCAGGCATTTTTTCATTAATTGTAAAAATACCCGTAGGCTTTACCCAATTAATTTCATCACCTTCCCTCTTATCAAATAACTGAGTTGTGAGCCTTCCGGGCAGTGGTTTTTTAACCCATCGTACCACAAGCTCAAAGTGTTTTTTTTGTTCTGGAGGTGAGGCGATTGAATATGCTCTCCTTATTATCTTACCTTCATTAGGAACATTTAAACCCAAGGTAACAAACTGACCCGGTTTAAAGTCTGGGACTTGGCCCTCGTTCGGTTTAATATGAAAAATCGCAAGGTCTTCCTTTAAAACCCTGATATATGAAACTGTTGCCTTATTGTCTACTACCATAATATTCTCTGTTTTGAGCCAAGTTAGTTAAATATTTTGTTCTAATTATACTTAAAGTAATATTGACTTCTATTCTGATTTAGTGATTATGATGCCCAAAATGATTTTGTCATGACAACACTTGAGTCAGATTGAATTTTGTAGTTTATGAACTAATGAATTTCCGTCTAGTGCATACCCAAGTCGAGCTAGTTGAACTTTTTAATTATATTATAGTAAGGAGACCCTTTGTGCCTCTCAATACACTTTTGACAAATAGATTTATCGCCATATTTTTTGTGACAAGGGCAATCGCAAATCAAATTCATGTTGGATGCCAAATAACACTGTATGAGAATTTGATGAAACATATAAATCGTTTTATATAGTTTACCCGAAAACGTATGAAACCTAAACGACGGATATAGCGCCTCAAGAGTATTTTGTGCTTATTTCTTGACAGTTCTTTTATTCAAAAGAAATACACACATTATGAAAATTAGATTGATGGGCTACTCGATGTCTTTTTTTATTAAGAAGCGTATCAGAATTACTATATAGTATAACTACTGTTTGAATATGACTGAAAGTTTGACTGAATCTATGCGCTCGTTTATATCAAAGTCTGTTATTTCTCCAGCGTCTTGTAAGAAATTTTTGGCTTCTGATGGTATATCGTCTAATAATCTGTTGCTCAAAGATCAAACAGGAAAAGTATTACTTAATTGCAAGAATGTTAATGCCTTAAAAGGCAAAATAGACGGGATAGGTATTTCTTTTGCCATAACTAAGAATCTAGATGAGTATCAGTTTCTGCTATGCAAATACATTCCCGGTCTGCCTGATAACGATGTCTTCAAGCTAAAATTTCAAAAGATGCGCTTGCTCATTACTATGTTCATGAATAAATTGGTCGATGTCCTACTCCAACCTAATATAAGGGCCAAAGATTTGGTTGATTTGAACAAACACGGCAATGCTATACTGTTAGAAGTTTCTGAATTAACGCATGAATACCGTGAAAGGGATAAAGACGACACCGTCAAATACGTCCTTAATCAGAAAAACATGGATACTATAAATCTCAATATGGATTATTTCATAAAATTTAACACTACTGAAATCCAAATTAATAAGCTCTTGTTGTCTATTTATGGGTATGAGACAGATGAGTCAGCCGTTGAGTGAACTCCTCATAAATCTTTAAAAAATTCAAGAACTTCCTTGCTGTGACCTCTTGGTTTAACACTTGAATATATTTTGGCAATTTTTCCGCTTTGATCGATCAAAAAAGTTGACCTATTAACTCCATAGTATTCCTTTCCCATGAATTTTTTGAGCCCGTACACCCCATAACCCTTTGAAATTTCATTGCTGGGGTCAGATGCAAGCATATAGGGGATATTCATCTTTTCTCTGAATTTTGTATGAGAATCGTTAGAATCCGGACTGATTCCAATTATTTCAATCCCCTGTTGTTCAAATAAGTTATAATCTCGTGTAAATTCCTCAGCCTCTATGGTACAGCCGGGTGTAAAATCCTTTGGATAAAAATAAATAACTATCTTTTTGTGTCCTAACATGTTTGAAAGTTTGAATTTATTACCAGTTGAATCCTGATACTCAAAGTCGAATGGTTTGTCACCCTCTTTAACTTGCATTTCATAGTCTTTTTGATTTGTCATATTGTACTGTTAGCACACTAAAAAATACATGTTTGTTTTCATTCTGGCTTCTTATTAACCATGAATCTCAACTTTGTATTTATCATGGTATGTGTTTAATTATTAACCAAATACAAACGTGTAAAAATAGAAATTATCGGTCTTTGGCAATATTTCTAGGGTATGGATTTCAGGACTAGGAGTCTTGACTATATTCATCATATGTGGCCAGGTGATTTCAAAAAAACTCGAGCTACTATCTTTTTTTCCATGATAGCCTATTTGTTCATCAGTTAAGAATTTGCCGTCTAACTTTATATCTGCAATTGCAGGCTTATCGTCGGTGGTACCAACTATCACGTTTACATTTGATGCCATATTGTACTTGAAGATTATTGCGGGGTGAATTTCCTTGTTGTCAAATGACACCGTTATGCCCTCTTTATCCCATCTCCACTTGCCCCTTAAATATACAGTATTGTCCAACACTGTTTGGGGCTCGGTAAACACATTATATTCATTAATTTTAGCTTTTTGATTATTTCCAAACCTTCTGATACGTGAGTACCCTACACAGATCTCAGGGGCCATGCCGTTAAAATGCATTCCGTATATCTTAGTTACTTCATTTTGTTCCTTATTGTTCTTCTGTTCGAGGCCATTTTGAATGAGATCATTGTCTAGTTCTGATTTTCCTTCTTTCTTGTCCTGAAGCAACTCTGGATCAGGGAATGGGAGATCAAGCAAATCGTTCAAGGCTTCTTCAAAATCATCAAAGGTTCCGTACCCAGGATGTTCGTACCTAACAAACCCATCCCTATCAATTAATATGTGCTTGGGCCAGTACGAATTCCCATATACTTCCCAAGTCTTGTTGTTGTTATCATATCCGGTTACCTCCTTCTCCGCTCCAAACTCCTTTAATGCCTTTTCAATATTTACGATATTTTTGGCAAACTCATATTCAGCCGAATGAATCCCAAATACCACCAAACCCTTATCTGCATATTTCTCTTTAATCTTTTTTATTGTTGGAATGGTTCTTAAGCAAAAAATACAAGTATATGTCCAAAAATCTAAGAGTACTACCTTACCCTTTAGGTCCTTTATGCTATGCATCGTATTATCACTCCAATTGTTGATGTCTTTGAACTCTGGCGCTAATACGGCAGGTATAATATTCATCTAAAGACTATTTTATCCAATGTAATTTATGTCTGTTTTCTGGTCATTTCTCGATTTTCCTTAAAAGTCATATCAAATGCGGGAGATGGGATTTGAACCCACGAACCCCTGAGGGATAAGGCCCTCAACCTTACGCCTTTGGCCAAGCTGGGCGACTCCCGCTTTTGACTTTTTATTATTTGAGGGATAATTTGAATATTCCCACTGAGACAGTCATGCTATTTGAATGATTTTTATTATGGAGTTCATTTTTTTATATCATGCTTGTTCCAGTAAGATGCTTTACATGTGGAAAACTGATAGCTAATATATATAATGAATATTTAAACCAATTAAAACAAGGAGAAGAACCAAATAAGGTTATGGATTCTTTGAACATTACACGATACTGCTGCAGAAGAATGTTCGTATCTAGCGTAGAGACTATTTATCAAGTCATTCCCTATTATGAAGCTTTGAGGAAACGACGGGCGGAGATACAATCTGAAATGGAATGATAAATATTGCCAAAAATCACTTTAGTTGAGGAAAGGCTAGTTTTCAATAGCCGAGGAGATAAAACAATCGAAATCGATGTACTATCTGACAACAAATATCGAGGTCGGGCTTGTGCTCCATCAGGTGCTAGTGTTGGTATGTATGAGGCACAAAGCTTTGTCAAAAATGATCCGGAATTAACTCTTAAAAATTTTAAAAGTCTAAAGAGTAAGTTTATTGATGTTGACAGCGCAGACCTGAAAAGTCTGCATGATGCAATTAAAACAGTGGATCCTTCTGATAATTATTCAAATATTGGGGGTTCGGTAGCTTACGCTCTTACCTTAGCAAGTGTAGATTCAGCTGCAAAGGCCATGAATGTTCCATTCTACAAAGTCTTGAACCCAAAATTGGAAAAGATTAGTTTCCCGTTCCCTTTAGGAAATGTCCTAGGGGGAGGTGCTCATGCCGGGCCGGGACCCCCAGACTGGCAGGAGTTCTTGATTTGCCCTATAAAGTCACAATCGATCTTTGAAGCAATATCTTTGAATTCGAATATTCATAAAGAAGTAAAAAAAAGTATCGAAAAAATCGATAGTAGATTTACTGGCGGAAAAGGAGACGAAGGAGGATGGGCACCTCTATTGTAAATGATCGTGCCATTGAGTTAGTCGAAAACGCGATTATTGAGCTGTGGATATGATCCAAAGAAGGAGGTTAGAATGGGCATAGACTTTGCAGTTTCCTCATTATGGGATAATAACAAGAAGGTATATGACTACAAAACGAGAAGACATAAGAACAACAGAGGAACAATAGAGATACAATAAATTGACCTGTGACTACAACTCTATTTATGTGCCGAGGATCCATTACATGAAGAGATTTTTGAGAATATGTCATCATAACTCAGGTAATCCTATGTTCATTACAGGCGATGATTTGCTGGTTACTAATAATAAAATAAAGAGCAAAAGTTGCTGCTAAAAAAGGCAAACTAGCAATTTTGAAGGTAAATCAAGTAGTATTTTATATGATGCAATGTTATTTGCGGAAGAATGCAACAACAATAACATTAAAATCATTACTTCTCATAGATTCGGTGAATCAGCTGACAGTCATATTTCCCATATTTCTATCGCTACAAATTCACTTATGATAAAAACTGGTGTAGTGGGGAGAAAGAATTTCCAAATTAAATGAATTATTGAGAGTTTCAGAGTATGGTTTCTAATAGAAGGAATGGCTAATGGAGCAATATATCATGAATATGAATACTGATGAATTGGATTCTCTTAATAATTTGATAATGAACAATTAGATAAACTGTTAATGATACCACCAAAACTGAGGAAGAAGATTCAAATAATACCAATAGCATCGCAGAGGAATCTCCTGAAGATAACGGAATCTGAACAAACTGAACAACGAGTGAGCGACGAGGATTCAAATAGTTCGTCAGATATGGTAGAACAATTCGAATCATTGGAAGATTCTAACAACTTAGAGAAAATGATATTGTCAACTGGAATCAGGGTCGGAACCCCAATCAAAACTAAATTTATGACATCATTCATAACTCGTGCTAATCCAGCTGATTGTATATCCTCGATATTAGTAAAAACCCGGCCAGAATAGACGTTGCAGTAAAATTTAGGTAGAACGTGAATATCGCAAATGGTGCAGTAACATCTGCAAGGGAGCATGGAAACAATTAATAGAAAATTTTGTGAATTAACAGGTGCTCGTGGTATTTGGAAGATTTGGCGTCAAGACATTTGCTACAAATCCTCGTTACCAAAATATCTGGAACCCGAAATAGTAATAGTCACAGAGATCCTCAGTTTCGACGAGCAGGCAGTTTTGGAAGCAATGTTGTTTCGGGGTCCCTGTAATCGTTTATCAAATAGTGACAATATTACCTCTAAAGTTGATTTGCAATACCATCAAATAATAGGTAGAAAAGCACTTGCTACCGTTTATTGGCTCTAACAAAAGAAGTCCTCAAAAAGCAAGGAAAGATAAATCTGATTCTCTGAGATGCCGTTAACAATAGATGATTTCGAGGTTAAACTAGTAGAAGAATTGATTTAATTAAATATTGACACGTGAACATAACTTTAGCGGAGTTTTATCCAAAGATTATGGGCAACTAAATGCTTCAATTCAAAAGCTCTTTTTTCACTTTTGGATTCCTCTTCTGAAGATAGCAAAACCCTACAAATGGTAAATGAATACATTCGAGATAAGAAGATTCTGAGTTTCATAGTTCCACACGGTTCATACGATTACTCTGGCTATGTGTCAGCATTCACTTATTACCTTGATAGACAAGATAGAATGCCAAAATTTCATAATACTGTCATCAGATCACCGAGGAACGAGTCCAGGCATCTCCGTGTTGGAGCATGGGCACTTGGAATACTCCCTTGGGCAAGCGCAAATTAACGAGACAATGGCACATAATTTGATAAAGAAAAGTAATGCCGGTCTTGTAGAAATAGATTCTTTCTCATTTGAAATTGATTACACAATTGAAAACTCAAAACCCATTTATCCAAATGCTAAAGAAGGATAATTTCACATTTTTGCCTATACTTCAAGGAAAAACAGGACAAAAAAGACATGTGCACAATTGGCAAAGGTATTTAAAAGCATCATACCCCTATGATGAAAAAGTTATACTAATATCTAGCACTAACTTTACTCACTATCTAGGTTGCTGAGGAATGCTGTGCCATTGATAAGAAACTGATAGCGGAGATTTAAGATGGACCTCGACTCATTTTATGATAATGCTTTAGGAACTATTTTCGATATGTTTGTGGATATGGTGCGTAGCTACTGCCATAGAATTTTCAAAATTATTTGAAATCTTGATGTTATATTGTTAAAGCATCTAACGAGTGGCGATATTATTGATGGCGAAAAAGAATTCGGTCGTGGGTTATTCATCTATTCTGATATTTTTAGAGGGTTTGAGGATGACGACCAGGATACGCAGAGGGAGGGGGAGTTTGAATGAATTCAAATACTCACACTTTTGAACGTCATATAGAAGCAATAGCACCAGGAAAGGTGATCCTCTTTGGAGAGCACTTTGTAGTATATGGATATCCATCTTTAATCGCGTCCATAGATAGATTATTCAAGGTAAAGATTTCTCTCCATCTACAACAGGATGAAATCAAAATTGAATCAAATCTAGGTTTTAGAGCCACTATTAAAAACTCGGTGCTATACTTTCCAGTTGGACAAGATAGGGTGCATAATGAAATTATCAAAAAGCTTTATGGGTTATCCAATTTCTTGACACAGATCGACATTGATTATAGATCAAGTATATAGCATTATGATTAGTTTATTTCTGAAATTCCATTAGGAGGAGGACTTGATCTTTTTTTTTGTGTTGCATTAACAGGTGCTTCTTTACCATTATTTAGATAACAGGGTCAACAAGGATAAGATTTGTTATGAGTCTATTAACGCGGGAGAAGGGTGTAATAGGATACTTCGGGAGCGGATTGTAGTATTTTGCACATTTGGAGGGCTGGAGAAACCGACAAGTTAAATGGTTTTAAAAGGATCTCAATAGATTTTAGCGATTATCGGTTTCTGATAATTGATAGTGGGGTTTCCCAAGATACCTTTTCTATGGTTAGAAGGTTGCCAAAATCAGAAGTAACTTTCCAAATGATTTTGATAATCTATGCAATAATTATGGAGATATTTATAATCAAGCCTCAACCTCCTTGAGCAAAAAAGTTGATGACATCGGTAATTTCTAAATAGAAATCACGAATTGTTAGTCAGCCTTTCGTTGTCTAATCCGATACTAGATAAGATAATTAATATTTGTAATTCAGAGGTTCATTGGGAACAAAAATTACTGGTTCTGGGGGTAGCGGTTCTGTCTTGTCTCTCTTACATAGGATATTTTCAGTTATCAAAAATATCTTGAAAAGATTAGATTTAAAGATCTAAAAATATTTTTTGCAAAAATTGATCAAGAAGGGTTGAGGATCGTTTGTGATGACTAAATGCCATAGCACATTTGCCGATAGAATCTCAATCCCAAATTATCTTATCTGATCACATAATTAATAATATCTTGAGATTTCACTAGTGTAATACGTCTTGATATCTAATAATTTAATAATCATAAAGTTAGGCGGATCCGTAGTTACATTCAAAGAAAAACCTTTATCTCCAAACTACGAGGGGATCGATAAAATATTAAAAGTGTTAGGTGAGATAAAGAAATATTTTAAGATTATTATTGTTCATGGTGGAGGTTCTTTTGGTCACTATTGGTCTGTAAAATATGATATGCATACCAAGCCATACCCATATTCCGATCTTGGTGTATCTGTGGTCCATGAATCTATGATAAAACTAAATCATATAATTATCGAAAAATTTATAGAATCCAATCTTAAACCTTATTCGATCCAACCATCAGCATTTGTATTTAACGGTGCAGCGGACCCTACTAGATTGCATAATATCCTTGATATGACCAATGGGAATGAGCTTATACCAATTACGTTTGGAGATGTGATACATACCCATGGAAATAATTTTTCAATTCTTTCTGGGGATACAATAATGTCCATGCTGTGCACAGAATTACATCCACAGTTTTCTATTTTCACCACTAATGTAGATGGACTATACAATGATATGAGCAAAGGGGAAATAGTTAGGGAAATTCGAGTGGGCAAAACAGATGTCAACGATATTTTCTTGAAAGGTGAGACAGAAAAAGTAAACCCTGATACTTCTTATGATGTTACAGGAGGTATGAAACGAAAAATTACTGAATCTATTCAGATTGCAAAATCAGGTACACCAGCATATTTGATTAATGGTTTCCATCCAGAAAGGATTTTAGATATAATTCATGATCGAAAATACATTGGCACATGCATAAGAATGGGGTCTGGGAGTTAGCAATAATATGAAATATTCGGGTCTAGGAGGTAATTAGATATGACTGGAGAAAATCCTTCCATCTCAGAGAAACAAATTGAATTGATAAAGAAAAGAAAAAAAGAAGGAATAGACATTCCTTTAAAAGATGAAGTTCAGGGCAAGGAAACTACGACTCTTTTGGAGGATGTTTATTTGGTCCACAATGCATTACCTGAAATTAATATCGAGGATATAAGGCTGAATACAGTTTTTCTTGGTAAGCACTTCTCCGCTCCCATTATTATTGACTCTATGACTGGTGGTACTGATGAAGCACTAGTCATAAACAAAAGACTAGGTCAAATAGCTGAGAAATATGGATTGGCAATGGGGCTTGGAAGCCAAAGAGCTGGACTAAAAAGTGACAAACTTGTTCAGAGTTATGCTATTGCTCGGAACGTTGCCCCAAATGCTTTCTTGATTGCAAACATAGGTGGAGCTCAACTTGCTGAGGGTTTATCAAAAGATGACGTCAAAAAAATCATAAAAATGATTGATGCTGATGCATTGGCCATACACTTAAACCCACTGCAAGAACTAATTCAGCCAGAGGGGGAACCACATTTTAAGGGAATTCTGCAAAAAATAACTACTCTAGTACAAGAAATAGATATTCCCGTCATAGTCAAAGAAGTAGGCTCTGGAGTTTCTCCAGAAGTTGCCCTCAAACTTCAAGGTGCTGGGATAAAAGCTATAAACGTGGCAGGATCTGGAGGTACAAGCTGGGCGGGAATTGAAAAAATAAGAGCGGATAACGTCAACAGTTACATAAAGTCTAATTTGGGTAATCTTTTTTGGGACTGGGGTATCCCAACTGCTTTATGCGTATTATTGGCTACAAGATTAATCGAAGTCCCTGTGATTGCTTCAGGCGGACTACGCAATGGCCTGGAAATTGCCAAGTGTTTGATGCTTGGAGCCAAGATGTGTGCAATGGCGTTTCCTTTTTTAAGAAAGGCCGCAGAATCGGAGTATGAGTTAGACAAATTTACACAGCTGATAATGGCACAGCTAAGAGGTACTATGTTCTTACTAGGGTCACCTGATATTGATTCCTTGGTGAATACAAGATATATATTGAAAGATAAATTAGCAAGTATGTTGAATAGTTATGAGTTCAGAGGACATAAAAACTGAAATCAATTTTGTTGCTTCTAAAATAAATCAATTTATTCTCAATAACATTTCCGGTGAGCCTTTTGGTTTGTATACGGCCTCTTTGCATTACATTAAGAGCGGGGGGAAGAGGCTGAGACCCTTTATGACCATTAAATCAAGCGAACTTCTAAATGGGAGTCTAGAATCTTCACTTCCAGCTGCTACCTCTGTGGAATTGGTTCATAATTTTACATTGGTTCACGACGACATAATGGATAATGATAACGTTAGGCATAACGTAACAACAGTACATCGACAATTTGGAATTCCTTTGGCAATTTTAGCAGGAGATGTCCTTTTTTCAAAAGCATTCCAAGTAATATCTATCTATGGAAAAAAGGTTGGACTCGATCAATCCGTCCTTTTAAGGATGGTTGATTTGCTATCGACTTCGTGCATAGATGTTTGCGAGGGGCAGGCTTTGGATATACAAATGGCTCAGGACGATGAGTTTTCATCTACAGATTTATACATCAAAATGATTGAAAAAAAAACCGCTGCACTATTTAGAGTCTCATGCGAATTAGGTACTCTATCCTCACCTGACTTCACCGAAAAAGACTTGGAAAATATGTCTAGCTACGGGGAAAAGATCGGCATTGCATTTCAACTCATTGATGATTTAATTGGAATTCAAGGCGATTCCAAAGTAACTGGCAAATTTGTAGGAAATGATATACGAGAAGGAAAAAAAACACTACCCATTTTATTAGCTTTTCAGAATTTGAATTCTACAGATAAGGATTTATTAAGACAACTGTTTGGAAGTAAGAATGCAAAAGATTCTGAAATTGCAGAGATGGTAAATAAGATTGCTGAAATTAGGGTCGATAGGGAAGTTCGTGACATTGCAAACAGTTATGCTAAGGAAGCATTCGAGACATTGAGAAGTTATGACCGATCTCCTGCATTAATATCGTTACAAAATTCTGCAAAATACATTGTAGAGCGGAGTTTATAACTCAAAATGATTGATGATCAGAAATTTGTCAATACTGTTAAATTAATAGCTTTGAAAAATGCGCTGGAGTTTAGCAACACGATAAGAATCGACGTTGTAATTTCAAAGATTTTTTCAATTTCAAAAGAAATGGGATCGGGTATTAACATAAAAGATTTGGTTCCAGAAATAAAAGAAATTACTAGTGAATTGGGATCACTACCAGTTAATGAAAAAAAGACTCTATACGACTCTATTACTTTGGAAAATAATCATTATTTAAAGGACCTCAAAGAAGATACAGGAATAGCGAATAATATCCAAAAGGATTCTGAAAATAAAAAGAAAAAAACCTCGGCTGGTAATGATATCGGATTTGAACTCCCAAATTTGGAAGGGGCTGTCAAAGGTGAAGTAATAACAAGATTTCCTCCCGAACCAAATGGATACCCCCATATCGGTCATGCTAAAGCTGCGGTAATTGATGAAGAATATGCCAGAAAATATGGAGGAAAGTTGATTTTGCGATATGATGATACTAACCCTCAAAAAGAAAAAATTGAATATTACAGTGCTATAAAAGATGGTCTTGATTGGCTTCAAGTAAAGCCAGATGAAATAAAGAATACATCTGATGATATAGTCAAAATTTATGAATATGGTAAGGAGTTAATTAGAAGAAATTTTGCTTATGTTTGCTCGTGTTCGCCAGAAGATATAAAGCGTAACCGCCTAAATGCGATTGCGTGTAAATGTACGAATAATCCGAATGAAAATAACTTGTCAGAATTTGAAAATATGATCTCAGGACAATACGACCAAAACCAAGCAATCCTGAGGTACAGAGGAGATATGACCAGTCTAAATACCGCGATGCGTGATCCGACTCTTTTTAGGGTCATAAAAGGTGGTTATCACCCTAAGGTTGGGTCCAAATACTCGTTATGGCCCACTTACGATTTTGTTGCTCCCATAGAAGATAGCCTGGACGGGGTTACTCATGCATTTAGGACTAAAGAATATGAATTACGAAATGAATTATATTTTTCCATATTAGATAATTTATCTTTAAGAAAACCAAGGCTGATTGAATTCTCTAGGTTGGAATTTGAAGGGATTCCAGTTTCTAAAAGAAAAATTACACCCTTAATTGAACAGGGTATAATAAAGAATTGGGATGATCCTAGATTGCCTACCCTGATGGGATTAAGGAGACGTGGAATCCTACCCGAAGCTATAAGGAAATTCGTTCTGTCACTCAGTATTACACTGTCAGAAACGAAACCGTCAATGGAAATACTGGAATCATTCAATAGGAAAATGCTGGACCCCAAAGCCCAAAGGCTCTTTTTTGTCAAGAATCCAGTCATAGTGAACATAGATGGTCTTGATATCGATACAGTTGAGATAAGAAATCATCCTACTCTTGATATGGGCAAAAGAAAGGTGCGAGTAGGAAATATAATTTATATATCTAACGATGATGCAATTAAACTAAAAATCGGAGATACATTAAGATTAATGGACTTATGCAACATAGAAATTTTGTCAATTGAAAAAAATCTCATTAAGGATGAAAACGGCGAGAATGAGCCTAAAATTGTTTTTAATGCAAAAATAAGGGAAATGAAATTTCTCATCATATACCAAAGATTCAATGGGTGTCTAAATCCGACTCCCAAAAATATAAGATTTTGAGACCATTACCCCTGCAATGGGGATAATTACAATGAAAATAATTTGTTAGTGGATTGCGGATTATCTGAATCCTATATATCAAAACTTGAGCTTGGAACTGTCATCCAATTTGTTAGATATGGATTTTGTAAGATTGATGATAGATTCTACTGCAATATTTACACATAGGTGAAATAAGAAAATGAAAATAGCAAGGATTAGGTTAAAAAATTCAGTAGAAAATATGGAATTGTCTCTGAAGATGGTAAGAAAATAATTACCAAAGAACAGATACAGGAAAAGACTGGAGTCCCTATCCCACCTCGAATCAAAGAATTCTTGTTTGGTGGTTGGTTGGAAGAAGTAAATTCTGTTGGAACTAACCTTACTTTTGATTTACCAATAAATGAAGTTGATCTGTTGGCCCCACTTCCCAATCCACCTAAAATTATTTGTTTAGCATTTAATTACTACGATCATGCTCGGGATGCCGGATTGACTCCTTCTGAAGAACCTGTAATATTCCTAAAACCAAGAACGGCGTTAAATTCACCTCATGGAAATGTCATATCCCCATCTTATGTAAAGCGACTAGATTATGAAGCCGAAATAGCCGTCATTATTGGAAAACAAGTCAAAAAAGTTTCTGAGGAAAACTCTCTAGATGCTGTATTTGGTTACATGATATTCCATGATGTTTCTGCTCGAGATATCCAGTTTAGGGATAAACAATTCACACGAGGAAAAAGCATTGATACATTTGCTCCATGTGGCCCCTGGATAACGACTAGGGATGAGATTCAAGATCCTCAAAAGCTACGCATTACAACCAAAGTAAATGGTGAAATAAGGCAGAATTCGTCAAGTAGTAATATGGTTATACCAATTAGGAAAATAATATCATCTTTGAGCGATCTTATAACAATCGAACCTGGGGACATCATTTCTACAGGTACACCTGCTGGAGTAGCCATGTCAATGAAAGAGCCTAGGTATTTGAAGCATGATGACATGGTGGAGATTACTATAGAGGGCTTGGGAACGATCAGAAATCGGATCTTGTTTAATTAGTATTAGTATCGTTTATGGCTGATTTTTTGGATGCTATGCGATATATTCTGGTATTAGAATATGTGTCTCTAGCCCGTTGCATTAGAATCTAAAGTTTTTTTGTGTAAAGCCCTTCTTAATTCATTTTCCAATAACTGGCAATATTGTTTGTAGGTTTCTACCAATTGTTCTCTGATATTGGCTAACTGCATTGACTGGTTGAGAGTTTGTACGCAACTCTCAAGTGTTCTTTCAGAAGCGAATAGTTCCATATCCAGTTTGAATTTCTTTACCAGATCTCTCTGCTCATCACTGATTTCTTCAATTGACCTGATAATTGACTCAATATTGTCATTTAATCGCCTAGTCTCCATTTGGTCATCCTCATTGGGGTTTTTTCGCAAAAATATCAAAATATACACTGGTTGTGCGCATATTTGTTATTTATTTGTTAGAATGTCGGGCTCAAGAAGCAATTAGTGGTAAAATCATCCCTACTTTGGTCCTGTTAAAGTTTTACAAAAGAGGCTCTGTAACTGAGCGCAAACTTGTAGTGCTTACTATACACTAAGAGCCCCTATGCCAATATTGGTAGAGTACCTGCATTATGGGGATAACGACCTCCGTCTGATTTTCGATGATGGGAGAAACACTTTATAAGGTCTGATAAAAGATAAGGAGGGCAATGATTCTGGATACTATGCCAGCACCATCCAGATCAAAGATTGAGTGCATATCATTCTAGAGATAGGGCACATGACCAGCCATTACAACGTCAACAAAATAATTATGGTCAAAATAGAGGATATGGATTGATTACGTCATTACCCGTGTCATTGATTACTCGCTTATAAAGGGATTGTTCATATAGAAATATATAGAAAATTCATTCAATGTGGGTGTCTCTTGTGTCAGTTTATTACAATAGGTGCAAAATGTATCAGATGCTGCTAATGATGTAAAATATTACGGGATAACATGAAATATGTGAAATTTCCTTATATAACTTTCAAATAGGACACAGCAAACACGCCTGCTGTTAACTTAACTAGCTACTTGGATTATTGCCAATCATTCAGTGAATTGTGAGGCATCAGGGTAGGGCAACCCATCGAGCCTCTTAGTAATATTCTAGACGGTCCCCTAGTTTGACTAGATCGCTATCGTCTCAAAAGCAACTAGTAAATTAGTCATTATATTTGATGATTGCATTTTTGCCCTAATTATGAAATCCTGTTCAATAACACGAAATGCTTTATCAATCATAGACCTCTTTAATCAAAAATGTCACGACATGAGGGTAAAATTGAATTAGGCAACAATGCCGGTTTTTCCATTTTTGTGTCCTGCCAATTTGAGCGTATGACTATCGACAAATAAGAATTAATTCCGTATCTTATGGATCAACCCCGCTTAACTGCCGTAATTTGAGTACAATTTCTGACAACATTTTTCCAAATTCCATATTACACGTCTCCTTAAGTGGCAAAGATAAAGAAAATTTCGTCAAGTTAACAGTGCTCATTTTTTCATGAAACTTGTAGAAATAATTTTATGATATAAAAGCAGCCTAGAGATTTATTCGATACACCGCATAGTCAAATATGTCGACATTATTGCAAAGTCGCAAAGAACAACCAAACAATGGAAATTTATGTGTCACCATGAGATCTAAAGAAATACTACTTAAGACAAGGAAATATGTATAATACCCATCGGAGACAAAGTAAATAGTTTTTGAAATTTGACATAGCTATTGTAGGAGGAGGACCAGCAGGATTATCTGCTGCATATTCTGCATCTAAACATGGTGCTAAGGTAATCCTCTTTGAAAAGGATCCTTCGTTTGGACATAATGTTAGGACCAGCGGTGTCACTTGGATAAAGGAGATTGAAAAATTCGAAATCTCAGAGGAATACTATAATCCAATCAAGAATTTTTCCTTTGTCTCTCCAACCAATCAAGTTATGATTTCTGGCGATCATAGTTCTGCATGTGTTCTGGATGTCAGAAAGACCTATCAATATTTAGCATCTAGAGCAGCCAGCGAGGGCAGTACTTTGCTGGTCAAAAGTCAAGTCATTGATGTTAAGAAAAATTTACAAGGACATTCTAGTATTTTGAAAATCAACTCTCCCAATGGGCCATTGGATGTGGAGGCCACTTTAGTTATAGATGCATCGGGCTTTACCAGTTTTGTCTCTCGGAAATTAGGCTACGTTGAATCGTGGAAGAGATATGGCATAGGTGCAGAATATGAGTGCTACTGTGATAATGTGGATAACGAGACTTTATGCCTAATGGTGGGGCAGATTTACTCTGAAGCTGGTTATGCCTGGGTTTTTCCATTATCTAAAAATCGCCTACGAATAGGAGTAGGCATCGGGAAACCAAATTCAAGCACCGATCCTCTTGTTAAATTAAACCAAATCATGAAAAATCGTTTACCTCCACTAGATACCCTAGGAAAAATTCAGCCCTTGGAGCTCCATTACGGTATGATCCCAAATGAAGGATTGCGTACAACCAGTGTTTTTGATGGCTTAATCATGGTTGGAGATACTGTGGGTCAGGCAAATCCGTTAGTTCTCGAAGGTATAAGATATGCCATAGAGTTTGGACGTTTGGCCGGGAGGGTAGGAGCCGAATCATTGCAATACAATTCATCCAGAGATTCACTAAGGTCTTATGAAGTAGCAAACAAGAATCTCCTCGAAAAGAAAATAAAATCAGCATTGAAAGTTCAGTCAAGATGGCTTGGTTTATCTGATTCCGAATGGAATAAAGAAATTGAGATAATTAAGGAATTATCAATAGATGAGTTTTTGGATTTTATCAAGTCAGATTTTACTTATACCAAAATGGCTAAATTAGCTCTCAACCATCCTAAAATGATGGTTAAGCAATTGTTTAACCTTGTATTAAACAAATAGGTTCTTTTGAGAATATCAAATAAGAAGATATAAATATCTTAAATTGTCAGCCACATTAAATTGGCAGGAGAAACCGCTACACAATTTCTTCCAATATTATATTTATTTGGATTTGGAATTTTAGCTGGGGTACCCGCAATAATCATGTCTAGGTTGTTTATGACTAGAAGGAGGTACAATCCGGTAAAATTCCTTCCAATGGAATGTGGTCAAGTCCCTTCAGGCGAAGGAAGATCTCATTTCATGATGCAGTATTATTCTTATATCCTGATGTTTGTCGTCTTCGATGTAATGTCTATATTTCTGTATGCCTGGGGTGTTACCTTTTTTTCAATCCCTAAGGAAGCGACTTTGCCGATGATAGGATTTCTGGGTGTGATGTTTGCTGCAATGGGGTACGCATTATTTTTGGCAGGGAGAAAAGGAATTTGGTAGTCATGTTAAACCCAATAGATATTAATAACTTGGATTGTAATTATCTAACAAGTGTAGAGGTATGATAAAGGATCTCGTTAACCCTACCAATTTTAATCTTCTAGTGTCAAACATAGGTGATGTTTTGGTCAAAGCTTTGGATGCACCTTTAGGATATGTAATTAACTGGGGTCGCGTCTGGTCATTATGGCCCGTTCACTTGGAAACGGCTTGTTGTAGTGTAGAATTCGGTGCTGTTTCAAGTCCGCGCTATGACGCAGAACGATTTGGGATACTGGAAGCTTTTGGTTCGTTAAGACAATGTGATTTAATAGTTGTTCAAGGTACTGTAACCAGGAAAATGGCACCTAGGCTCAGGATGGTTTATGATCAGATGCCAGAGCCAAAATATGTTATAGCTATGGGAGCTTGTGCAATAACAGGTGGTCTATATCTGGATTCATACAATGTTTTGCCTGGGATTGATAGCATTGTGCCAGTAGATGTTTATGTTCCAGGATGTCCTCCTAGACCTGAAACGTTAATTCAAGGTACCATGTTGTTGCAAGAAAAAATTAAAAGGTCGAAAGTTAAATAATGGAAAAAACCAATACCGAAAATAATCAAACGAACCTGATCGAGGTAAAAGAAGAAAAGAGTAATTTACTATCCAGTAGTCTCATTAATTCTATTACTACTAATTTTGGGGATCAAGTTAAACTCGTATATAAAAAAGAAAACAGATCCAAGATAATGGTAAGTCCAGAAAATCTTGTAGAAACGGCATTATATTTAAGAAATAATCATGGATTTGATCATGCTGAATCAGCTTCGGGCACTGACTATCCAGCTGACAATCAAATTGAAATTAATTATCATTTAGGTTCGTATAGCAATACTGATTATTATCCTTACATTTTAGTGCTATCAACTAGGGTTGATCGAACCGATCCTAAATCAAACAGCTTGATAAATATATTTCCTAGTGTTGAATACCATGAACGTGAAACATATGAAATGCTGGGTGTGTTTTTTTTGGGACATCCACGTAATGAACGCTTTATTTTACCCGAAGATTGGGCAGATATGCCGCCTCTCAGAAAGGATTTTCGCATAAAGGGAAGATGATAGTGGAATGAGCAGTCTGGAAGAAAAAATCGACGAGGCAAAGAAATTATCACTTCAAATAACAAAGGAAACTGAAGATGATAGGTTGATGACTCTGAGTGTTGGTCCACAGCATCCTGGGTCTGGCCATTTTAGATTTACTATTAAAGTTGATGGAGACTATATCGTATTCGTAGATCCTGACCCTGGGTATGTTCACAGGGGACATGAAAAGATGTGCGAATATCGAAATCACTTTCAAAATATACCTCATTTAGAGCGTCCCGTGATTCATGATTCTTGTAACATTACTTATGCATACAGCTTGGCCGTGGAGGATCTTGTTGGTATTACCGTTCCTAGGAGGGGTCAATTTATTAGGGCACTTGCATCTGAGCTTAGTAGACTTTCATACACATTGTATTGGTTAGCAATTTATGGAATATTTCTAGGACATTCAACGATGTTCATGTGGCCTGCTGGGGATAGGGAATTACTTATCGATCTATTGGAGCGTTTAAGTGGTGCAAGAGTAACTAATGCATTCAATATTCCAGGTGGAGTCAGAAATGATATTCCATATAATTTTAAAGAAAAATGTCTAGCCCAAGTCAATTATTTTGAGACTAGGCTCAAAGAATATGAGGATATATTTTATAACAATCCTTTGCTAAGACAGAGGACTGAGGGTGTTGGAATATTGACTAAAGAAGATGCGATCAAATTGGGGGTAACTGGATCTGTCTTAAGGGCATCAGGAGTACCGTTTGATGTTAGGAAAGTGGAACCATATGACGTATATGATGAAATTGAATTTAACGTTCAATACATGAAAACATGCGACTCTTTTGCTAGAGCTTATGTGCCTGTTCTTGATATGAGAGAGTCATGTCACATTATTAGACAATTGTTAGATAAGATGCCGGATTCAGGAGATGTAAGAGAAAAACTGCAATTTAATATTAAAAGCTCCCCGGGCGAAACATACAAGCGGGTGGAATCAGGAAGAGGCGCTTTAGGATATCACGTAGTGAGTGATGGCACACCCAGACCATATAGGGTAAAGGCCTCGGTAGGTTCCTTTAGGAATTTACTCGCTTTACCTTTCTTGTTAACTGGTTCTAAATTAGGGGATATGCCTGCAATATATTGGTCTTTGAATTATTGGCCGGTGGAGGCTGACAGATAATGGCTTCTCTGACGCCAGATTTTAGATTCGGGAATTTCGTAGCTAGTATTGTTTGGGTTTTATTTGTAGTCTTAGCCCTAGTTACCGTACTTATCCTCCCAATAATCTTTTTTACTCTATTCTATATTCCTCTGCCCGTAGTTGACGGGCAAGTCTTGACGCCATACTTGTTCTTTTCAATGATGGTTGATCCGTCTAGGACCCTTCCTATTATTCAATTTCTTATGCATACAACTCTCTTTAAGGCAGCAGTTTTTCCGGGCTTTGTATTTGCAGCTTTGATAGCAGCGGCCACAATTTTCGTAGAGCGAAAATTGCTGGCTAAGATGCAACTACGTGTAGGACCACTCTATGCTGGCAAAGTTGAAGGTATATTACAATTACTGGCTGATGGGCTAAAGCTTCTGACTAAGGAGATTATAGTACCCTCGGGAGCTGATAAGCCCATATTCTGGTTAGCTCCAATAATGTTCGTAGCTACTGCAGCTGCGGTAGTTGCATTAATTCCGGTAGCTCCAGGTTGGGTAGTTGCTGATGTTGACGTAGGGCTAATCGCTGTCTTTGCTATACTCGGCTTTTTCCCGTTGATCGCGTTATTATTTTCATGGGCAAGTAACAGTAAATATCCGTTCATAGGTGGACTGAGGGCCCTCCACCAAATGATTGCCTTTGAGATACCATTTTTCTTGTCGGCTTTGCCGGTCGTTTTGCTGTCATCGTCTCTTAATCTCACTGAGATTGCGAGATCTCAATATATGATCTGGAACATATTTTTGCTGCCGATTAACGCTTTTGTTTTCTTTATATCTTCTTTGGCTGAATTAGAAAGGATTCCATTTGATTTGCCCGAGGCTGAAAGTGAAATAGTTGCAGGCTGGTTAACTGAGACTACTGGGATGATTTATTGACTCATCCAGCTTGGTAGTTATTTGAAACTATACGCCCTTGCAGGTTTGTTTGTAATTCTCTTTTTAGGTGGATGGTATGGACCACAAATATTTCCTCCCGAATTAATCCCTGGAGCTCATGAATCTAACTTACCATTGTTGCAAATGCTAGCCTTAGATGGAGTATACAATGCTATTACGGTAAACAGCGTATTCTGGTTTTTGATAAAAACAATTTTCATCATCTTTCTGATGTTAGTTATTAGAGGTATCAATCCTAGAATTAGAATTGATATTTTACTTCACACAGGATGGTACAAGCTAATAGTTTTAACATTCATAAATCTGTTCGTTGTGTTGATGTTGATTTACGGTGGAATTATTGGACCGGAGGGAGTGATTTCGATAAGATGAACACTGCAACAGGATTCATAAAAGCGCTGGAGTCTGGAACTAAGCATATAGTTTTAAAAAGATTTACATTCCGTTATCCCCAGGAAAAGTTGAAATTTGTGGGTGATGGGTACCAATTTGACCCCAAAAAAGGAGTCGGGATTGCGGGGACCAGAGGTAGACATATTTTATTTCATGACAAATGTACAGGTTGTCAGCTATGCGCTATTGCTTGTGAGGGTATCGCAGAAGCAATCACCATGGTAAAGGTCGATGAACAGTGGAAGCAAAACAAAAAATCCATAATGCCTCAAATAGATTATGGAAAATGTGTTTTCTGTGGTTTGTGCGTCGATGCGTGCCCCTTTTATGCTTTATATATGACAAATGACTATGAGCTGTCTTCTTTCACCAAATCTCATTTGATATACACACCAGCCCAGTTGGCTGTAAAACCAAAGTATGATGGCGAGGTTGAAATAAAAATAGGCTCACGAGGTGCATATCATGGTAGATAGTATTTTCATAGGTCTATCTGTTATCACCATTGGATCAGCTATCTTATCTCTTGAAAGCCGCGAGTTATTGTACGGAGGTATAGCATTGGCAGTTTCGATGCTTGGGATTGCAGGCTACTTCATTATTTTAGATGCACCATTTGTTGCAATGTTCCAAATCGCAGTATACGTAGGTGCAGTTGCGGTTCTTATCATATTTACAGTCATGCTAGTAAGGGCTCCAAATACTATAACGAAAAAAGAAACCAGGAAAAGAAAAATCGCTGGTATCTTGCTTGGGCTGGCCTTCCTTATTTTAGCTGGATCCATATTAGGAAACTCTGCTGCAACCCAGCTGAAATTTAATGACACGGTTCCAATTTTTGATGTCCAGGCCATAGGAAAAGAATTATTAACGTACTACTCACCGGTATTGTTAGTATTGGCATTAACACTGGCTGCAGCTGTAATTGGCGCTCTGGCCTTGGCACGCAGAGAGGATATTGAGGAAAGAAATGAACCAACCAACTGATTTTCTATACATAGCTGTAATCCTGATATCCATTGGAATTTATGGATTAGTTGTAAAGAGAAATGCACTGCGGTTGATATTTTCAATTGAGTTAATTGCAAATGCTGTAAATCTGGTACTTATTGCATTTTCAAGAATGCTGCCTAGTCCTCAGGGACAAGTCTTTGTACTTTTTTCAATAGCAATATCTGCAGCAGAGGTAGCAGTAGGCTTAGGAATTATTATCATAGCTTATAGGTTCTACAAAGATATAGATATTACTGAATATAAGAACCTAAAGAATTAATTTTACTCAACAACTATTTTTTTTGAAAATTCAACCGTATAATATATAAAGGAAGTCAATGTCGTTGAGGTAGGGGTATTCGGAGCAAGAGATGTAGATGGTGGATTCTTCCTATTATCTTATGGTGGCAACATTTATGCCCTTGATATTATCTCCGGTAGTGTATTTTTTGGGAAAACGAAAGGGAATAAACATTACAACGTGGTTGACCTTTGGAACTTTAGCTATCTCAACTGTGCTAGTGATTATTCCATCTATTGGCCTCAGTTCTGGAGGATCGTATCAAGAAGTCTTTGATTGGAGTCAATTAGGTCATTTCGGGTTAAAATTAGATGGTTTAAGCATTCCTTTTGCTATTACGATTTATTTGTTATCAACAATTATCGTGATTTATTCAAAACCATATATGGTCAGAAAAATTCTTCTTCAGTATGAACAGCTAAAGAGTTCCTCTAATCTGACAATGAATGATGCTGAGAGCGAATTGTATTCTAATAAGGACGGGAAATCTTTCTCTTCTTTAGTCTTATCAACCGATCAAAAGTCCTATTTAAATAGTCAACTTGGCCTGTATTATTCTCTCTATCTTGTGTTTGCAATGGGTATGCTTGGTACAGTTTTGGCTACCAAGTTGTTTGAATTTTATGTATTTTTTGAACTCATGTTAGTTCCGTCATTCTTTTTGATTGCATTTTTTGGATACGGAAACAAAAAAAGAACTTCATTAATGTTCTTTTTCTGGGCCCATGTAGGCGCAGTTATTCTGTTGTTGGGATTGATGGCAATGGGATTTCTGACTGGTGGATTTGATTATGATACGGTTAGGGCAAATGCGTCACAAATTCCACAAGCATGGATTGCTGTAATTGTTGCGGCGCTTGTTATTGGATTTGGGGTGAAACTAGCTGCTTTTCTAGTTCACGTTTGGTTACCTGATACATACACTGACGCACCCACCCCCATTTCAGTGCTAATATCATCAGCAATGACTGGAATAGGAGCCTATGGTCTGATTAGAATTTGGATTGAACTGTTGTCAGGTCCTGGAAACTATACTGATTATAGTATTTACATTACCATTTGGGGAGTTGCTACAATGATATACGGAGGTGCCATGGCTCTAATGCAAAAAGATATCAAAAGAGTTTTGGCATATTCTAGTATAAGTTCAATGGGGTATCTTCTTTTTGGTATAGGCTCAGAAAGTGTTCTGGGCCTGAGTGGTGCAATCTTTATGTATGTTACCCATGCTTTAGGTAAAGGGCTGTTGTTCATGATGGCAGGTTCAGTTATCTTGCAAACAGGAACAAGGAATATGGATAAATTAGGTGGATTGGGAGGAAAAATGCCCTATACTGCCGTGTTTGCAATGATCGGTGGATTAACTATCATAGGTGTACCAATAACAAGTGGTTTTATGTCGGAGTGGGTCCTATTTAATGGAGCCCTACAAGATGCTGTAGTTAACTGGAGCGCTGTAAAGGCTGTCTCATTTGCTTTAGCAATAACCACCACGATATTGACATCTGCTTATATATTATGGATGTACAAAAGAATCTTCTATGGCATTACTCCAGAAACATTAAAAAACGTACGTGATTCGAGTAAGTATGTTTTAGTAACCATGGGAATTTTAGCTTCGTTAACATTGGTTCTGGGATTATATCCTGATTTATTTTATAAACCCATTATAGGGTATGTTGAAAGTTTGTATCCTGATTCAGATGTGCTGATACCAGTAAAGATCGCTCCTGGAACAGGACAAGTAAATGAAGAACCCACAAACACTACGAAGGCTAGTAATGTTGCCTTTCCAGGCGGAACTGAATACCAGAGGACATATCTTTTAGCTAAAAGTCATGTGGATCATCCCATTACATTTTAGGTGAATAGCGGTGGTTGAAGTTTTAGGTTTTGAAGGAATAGGTGTAAATGCATGGTTAATCTGGATGACTCCATTTATAGGGGCCGCCTTCATCCCAATTCTAAGAAAAAAGAGTGAAAAAATCAAAGGCTACGTTGCTGTCGCTTTTTCAGTAATTAGTGCCTTTTTGGCTTTGAGTATACTTCCTTTAGGCTTATCAAATGGGGAGATTCATAGTCAAATTCCTTGGTTTTCCGCCCTAGATATAGACGCAGGTGTATTAGCTGATCCCCTTGCCATAATCATGAGTAATTTGGTTGCTTGGATTTCTGTGGCAATTTTTGTGTATTCTGTTTCCTATATGCACGGACAAAAATCACTCATAAGATATTGGTTCTTTATGTTGTTTTTCATCGGATCTATGCAACTTATTGTATTATCTGACAATTTGTTAATGGTATTTTTTGGCTGGGAAGGTGTGGGACTTGCATCTTATGCCTTAATAGGATTTTGGTACACTGATAGAAAGAAAGATTATGTTGGCAAAGAAGGTCATACTGCTTGGGGAATACCTCAGTGGACATCACCAACACATGCGGGGATAAAAGCATTCTTACTTAACAGGGCAGGGGATGTCATGATGCTGTCTGGAATGTTTATGATCTTTATGTATTCTGGGACTTTTGGCTTTAGAGAGTTGCTAGCCGATCAAACTTGGGCTCATGTGATGATGCAACAAAATCTGTTGGTGCCGGCGGCTGTTTTAATATTTGGCGGAGCCATTGGCAAATCAGCTCAGTTTCCACTGAATGAATGGTTATTGGAGGCTATGACAGGACCTACATCTGTATCTGCTCTTATTCACGCAGCTACAATGGTAAAAGCAGGAGTTTTTCTTGTTGCTAGGATAGGTCCTCTGTTTTTTGCCTTATCTGTATTTAATATGAATCAGTTCTTTGAAATTGTTACCTGGGTTGGAGCGATAACTGCTCTGTTGCTAGCTACTCAAGCGATAGTCAATCCTGAAATAAAAAAGGTCCTGGCTTATTCTACAGGGTCGCAAATTGGATACATGATGATGGCTTTGGGAATTGCAGGGTTATCAACAAACTTTGTTGATGGATACACTGCAGGATTTTTCCACCTGATTAGCCATGCACTGTTTAAAGCTTCATTGTTCATGGCGGCGGGTGCAATATTACATACCGTACATTCTAGATTCATGAACGATATGGGCGGGCTAAAAAAGAATATGAGAAAAACCTATATTTTCTTCTTGTTGGCGAGTTTGTCTTTAGCTAGTGCTCCGTTGATCACACTTGGCTTCTGGAGTAAAGATGCAATTTTTGCTTCTATTCTTGAATCTAACTACGAATTCTCATCTTACGTCTTCTTGATTGCTGTCACAGTAGCCATCATGACGGCATTCTACACATTCAGGATGGTCGGCCTTGTATTTTTCGGAAAACCCAGCCAAAATGTTGTCAATATCGAAAACAAAGGTCATCGTATACGTGAAGTCGATAAGATGATGTGGCTGCCATTTGCCGCTTTAGCAATAGCATCAATTGGATTCGGTGTAGTGGGCTTTGCATTTGAGGGTCAACTACATCATGTCTTTTCAACCTATCTTGCAAGTTACTTTGGAATTATTGAGGGTGGAGTAGTACCATTAGGAGCAACAGAAGCAGTACAGAGCTCACCCGAATTAGCGGAATCAGGCGCAGCTACTGCTGAAGGGTCAAAACAAGATGCCTTAGAACTCAATCCCCTTGCTGTTGTTTCCTCAGTAGCAGCGTTTGGTGTAGGCGGATTTCTGGGATATTTGTTTTACATCAAGAGAATCGGCGACCCGGAGAAAATCAGCGACAACGTCGTCTCCAAGGCATTGTGGAAGTTCCTATACAACCGATGGTATCTTAATTCAGTCCTTTATTGGATAGGCGTAGTGATACCATTGGCGGCCTACAGACGAATTAATAAGTATTTTGAAAACATCTTGATGTATGGAATCAATCCTTCAGTTCAACAATCAATGGTGATGATGTCAAAAGTGGCAAAGGTGGTACAAACAGGTAACGTACAGACTTATCTTTATGTATTTGCAGCTGGTATAATTATAATTACCATGATGTTATTGAGTTAAGGAGAGAATGAGTAACGATGATTGATATAATGTCGACCCCTGCTTTAGTAACCATCATTTTAGGGAGCGTAGCTCTGTTAATTCCAATAATAGATGCCTTAAATAAAGAGCGAGGCTCCAAGAATAAAGTTTATAGTGCTATAGCCTTCGGAGCCCTAGCGCTGGCTCTTATTGTTGTTATATACAGGATATTTTCCGGGGAGAATCTTCCCGCGATGTCCTTAGCAAACAGTGGAGCCATAGGGGATGATATTTTTGGTGCATTCTTTTCTATTGCGTTTCTTATAGTTTCCATTATGGTTACCGTTTCTTCATGGAGTTACATGAAGAAACGAAGTAATCATGCTGCATATTATTCTTTGATATTATTGTCAAGCATAGGTATGATCCTCATAGGCTATTCAACTGATTTTGTAATGTTACTAGTTGCTTGGGAACTAATGTCTATCCCTACATATGCATTGGCTGCTTTTAATAAAAAAGATCCAATATCGAACGAGGCTTCAATCAAATACTTTTTGTTTGGAGCTTTATCGTCGGCAATCATCGTTTTAGCAATGGGAATTGTATATGGACTAACTGGCACTACAAACATTTACGATTCTATTGTTGCGATGTCGCATTTGAATGCAGATTTGGTTCCATTTGCGTTGCTGGCGGTCGGACTTTTTATCGCTGGGTTTGGATTCAAAATGGGATTAGTTCCGTTTCACATGTGGTTGCCTGATACATACTCTGGGGCTCCAACTACGATTGCTACCCTTCTTGCGGCTGGAACAAAAAAAGCTGGATTTGCCGCTGCCATCAGGGTTATAGTTATTGGTATGATAGCGCTTAATGTCCACTGGACGTTTACCCTTGCGATAATAGCGATTTTTACTATGACGCTCGGAAATTTTGGAGCTTTGACTCAAAAAAGTATACCAAGAATCCTAGCGTACTCCAGTATTGCTCAAGCTGGGTATATTCTGATCGGACTTGCAGTTGCTCCATACTCTGACTATGGTCTAGATGCCTCTTTGTTACAAATCATGAATCATGCAGTAATGAAATCTGCTGCATTTATTGCTGCGGCAAGTGTAATTATAACTTTGGCGGCGTATACAATCGAAAAGTATAAAGGATTAGGATTTAGGATGCCTATCACAGCCTTTGTGTTCGCAATATCGCTGCTTGCACTTGCTGGAGTCCCTCCACTGAGTGGTTTTTGGGGTAAGTATTTGATATTCGGAGCTGCTATAGATAGTGGTCAAGTAGTATGGTGGGGACCGTATCTTGCAATAGCTGGTATTCTAAACAGTGCATTATCTTTGGGATATTACGCTTGGATCATAAGGAAAATGTACATGGAAGAGGGCGAAAACAGGGTAAGACAAAAGGAACCAAAACCGATGGTTGCTGTATTGTTATTTGCATTAGGATTCATGGTCATCTTTGGTATCTGGTACGGACCATTACTTGACTTAGCGTCAATGGCTGTCCCTAATGATTTGATCCATTTGTTGAGTGCGAACTAGCATCTCTAATTTTCAATCCATTTCTTTTTTTTTCTCGACTTTACTTTCCCTCTTCCTGATCTCTAATCCTAAATTATTCTAAGATCCGGATTTTGTCATGTTACCCTCTCTGGAACTGTTAATATAGGCTGAATTTCTTAGGTTATCAAACTCGATCTAAATTTGCTCCCAGTACAATTCCTGATAAAATCTAGTAATTATTGGTAGAAAACTTTAGAGACTTAATTATCGATATGAGTGAGAACCAAAATGCTAATTTCCATTGTAAATTGTAGTATTGTTTTCTTAAGTCACGATTAATCCTTTTTTTAAGCTAAGTTGGAAAAAATTTGTCTATTCTTTGATCTTGAGCGCTCACTATTTTGGCAAGTTTTTGGATGTCTTCAAAGAAAATTTGTTTCAATTTATTATTGTATATAGTAGCTGCCGGATGATATGTTATAAAGTATCTCAATGGTGGGCGATTAATTATTTGTCCCCTATACGGTTTCATGTGTTTTAGTCCAAGTAGTGACTTTAAAGCTGTTGCCCCCAATATACAAATGATTTTGGGTGAAATTATGTCAATTTCTTTCTTGAGATATTCACTAGTGCATATTTTAATTTCTTCATCAGTCGGAACTCGATTGCTAGGAGGCCTACATTTGACTACATTTGTGATGTAAATTTCTTTCCTTTCTATTCGTGCGTTGAGAAGTGCTTGATCAAGAACTTTACCCGCACTTCCCACAAAGGGATTACCGGTTTCATCTTCGTTTTTCCCTGGAGCTTCGCCTATCAATATTATTTTTCTGCTAATATTACCAGTACCGGGAACTGCATTCTTCCTTGTTAATGACAGCCCGCACAAGACACAATTGATGATGTCATTCTTTATTGATTCTAATGATCCATCCTGAAAATTCAAGTTGGGAAAAAAATATTAAAGTAGAAAGAATTTTTCTAGAATCAATACTTTGATTCAGTAACTGATTCAGAGGATAATCCGCCAGTGCTATTTTGTGTATCTTCTCCCGGATACGAGGAATTAACTATCAAGTTTGCAGGACTCGATGTAGAGTTTGTAATTGCTGCACTTACTGATTCAGAGGATAATCCGCCAGTGCTATTTTGTGTATCTTCTCCCGGAGACGAGGAATTAACTATCAAGTTTGCAGGACTCGATGTAGAGTTTGTAATTGCTGCACTTACTGATTCAGAGGATAATCCGCCAGTGCTATTAGTTATGTTGGTATTATTAGATTGAGCAAACACAGGCGGTAGTCCAACGATTAATATCGGCAAAATAAGAATAACCAATGTAGAACTTTTCATATCATTTTCTATAATTTTGTAATATAAAATAATTTCGTAATATTAGTTTAGCACATACAAATTCTAAACCTTTCAAACATCGAATAGAATCCATTATCTTCTTTTGACTATCACAAGTAGCCATTAGAATGCTTTTTCTGTTTATCGCAATTGGAAATATTTAACCTATTTTGCATAAGACAAATAAAAGAAACCCGCCATATAGCAGATTAATTCCAATCATAGATTGGATCGAACGACCATAGATGTATGTATGGGTTAAAATAGTAATACAAACAATTAATTTGTGATTTGCGAATACTAAATACAATACAAGTTTGACCTGATATATTTTGTGATAATTTTAGCTTTTGACGACCGATTTAGTCAATATTTTATATCTATAAGTTTAAAACTTGTATATCCCTGCTTATTACATCGTTAACTTAGTGATTATTACATTAGAAACGATAAAATGACGGTCACGCATTATAATAAGAACTAAAATGTGGTGGAAAAAAACAAAATGAATCAAAAATTAATTAATTCCTATTTATCAGTATTATGTCCTTTATGTGGTAAGCACACTAATATGATTACCGATCAGAATTCTGGTGAATTGATTTGTACGGCCTGTGGGAGTGTCATAATTGACAATACTGAAACAACAAGGTCTGGATGGACTTCTTCAAACATTCAGGAATTAGATTTCAGGGACCGAACAGGAGCACCTACTTCGCTGGCCAAATACGATCGTGGACTCTCTACCGTTATAGGTAAAATAGATAAAGATGCATCTGGCCGCCAAATTGATTTAGCAATGAAAAGTAGAATAAGTCGTTGGAGAACCTGGGATGCTAGATCACAAACAAACGATTCTTCAAAGAGGAATCTTCAATCCGCGTTTATCCAGTTATACACTATGAAAGATCTACTGGGTTTGCCCGAATCAGCGATAGAAAAGATTGCCTATCTATACAGGAAAATACAGGAACGGAAATTAATTAAAGGAAGAACCATAAAAGGGGCTTTGGCTGTCGCTTCTTACATTGCATGCAGAGAATTAGGGATTCCAAGAACACTGAAGGAAATTGCAAAAATTTCCAATCTCAAGGAAAAAGAAATAGCTAGAATATACAGAAAGGTAATGTTTGAACTAGATCTCAAAATCCCTCAAGTCGATGCACTGAAAGAAATCATAAAGATAGGAAATATTTGCGGTATTTCGGAGAGATCAAAAAGACGTGCGATAAAAATGATGACCTCTGTAATGAAAATGAAGTTTTGCGGTAAAAATCCAATGGGTTTGGCCGGGGCTGTTCTTTACCTGTCATGTAAGGAATACAATGAGGAAATTACGCAAAACAAAATTGCAGAAATTGCCGGTGTAACTGAGGTTACTTTGTAAGGCATGATTTAGAAATAATATCAGAACTGATTGTGAGCTATCCTGCCAATTAAAACGAACACCAATATATTTATCATTTTTTTTACTTTTCTGGAAACCGTTCAGATTATAATTAGACTTATAAATTGTTTTATCAAATATCCCAATTTAATGACGTTGGTTTGTCATAGGAATGGTATGAATTATTTTTGTTGGGGTTGAACCCATGTACGGATATTCATCCTTTATGAATCAGTAATATGTTATATAGTAACTTTAGTACAAGTTTTAAGAAAAGCAGTTACTTTTTGGATCATATGATTTTGCAGATAAATTAAAGTATTAATTAAGGAACAACAAGGGGATGTGATAGGTTGTTATATCTCCGATGTTGTAAACTATTAGGTTAAAATCAACTTACGATTCCTGATCATTGTTATTTATTTTCAAAAGATAGGGAAGCTATTATCAGCCAATTCCGTACTTGGCCTTTCTCCCCTACCACAATAACGACCCGGTGAACGGAATAGAAACCCGGATCATCCTTTTGTATATTAGGGTGTTTAACATTTTATTTAACCTGTACGTATTTTCATTCGACTATGGTTCAGCTTTGATCTTATCGTACACAAAATATTTTAGCCTGAGAAATCCAATTGTCTGGGACTTATCCCTAATTTTGATTTTGAAATATTTCCTTTTATCAGTTTGATTATTTTCTAACGTTTGTCCCGGTAATACTTATAGATGTAGAAGGAAAATAACCATTATTAATATGCATATAAAAAAACGATAAAGAAACTGCCATCAATAGGAATCTAATAATAGAAAAAGAATTTTATATAATCTTGATCAAAATTAAGAAATAGTCCTACTGTAAGAAACATAAATGTAGTATTCAACTGATTAATTTTTAACCATTATGACTTTAATGACTCTGCAAATAGGTTCTGTAATTGGGTTACGAAAGGACCAAAACTCCTTTCTGAGACCTGATTTGCAAACTAGTCTGTTCTTGATTTGTTTGTAAATTAGTTATCTAGTCCGATCTATTCTCTAAAGTCCTATGTTGAAGTTGTCCATTGACCGATTCTTTCGCATTTAGGGCATTGTCTTCTTTTGATAAATTGTTCTACAGTTTCATTAATTTCTGGCTCAATAATAATCTGTTCTCCACAATAACACTTCATCATTTCAAGCATATACATAGCCAAGCTTCCTTGGTATTTTAAATTTTTTAGTTTCATTCTCTTTCAGATTGAAAATACTAATGGAATACCAACCTTGACGCCAAATAACAACCAGGAAGCATTAATCTAGGAAATGAATCATATCTGTGACCTTATTATCGGCGGCCGATGTATTGCGAAGACGATACAATAACAATTTGACAACCTGTATATTCCTTGTCTTATTCCTACATGGGCTTTTGCCATTCTGAAATTGAAATGCGTATTTTGTAATATTGCTATTTAGAATGTTCAAGTTACTGTTGTAATAACACAGCTTAGTATGCTTTGTTGTCCCTATACATATGAACAGCAGATTGTCTAACGAAAATAATGAAAATCTTGATGAATCTCAAGAGAACCAAAAAAAAATTGGTTCTGCTGAGAAAGATCCAAATACAACAGGCCCATCTGAAAATCTTCGAGAAGAGGCATTCGAAGAAACCGATGCAGAAAATACAGATAAGGAGCCCGCCTAATCCCTTTTTTACAGTTATCCACATGACGTTTTTGTACTATACGGATAATTGGCAAGAATATCTGAGATAATAAATTATTAATACAAATTAATGTCTTCAATTAATAAAGTGTCTAAACTGATATCAATTACTTTAATTGATCAGACGCGATAATCATGAACTATTACTTTATTAAGCGTGCGTGTGCAGGAGTTAGCTTAATGTATTTTGAATTTAGACTAGAATTTGATATTTTCACCAAATAGTGGACAATGTGAATTTCTAAATGAATTCATGATTAAACTGGCAGGGGTATTCTTCGTTTGATACCTATAATGTAATTTTGTTATTTTTTTATCTTACCTGAAGACATCATGCGAGTCCAAGATACTCCTACACGTATCATATATAGGGCCAATTCAAACAGGGAAGGTTAAGCACAACATCTTTAAATAAACCTCTCATGCTCTTCTTAAAGATAAGAAATTTTTAACTTAGAGGTGTACAAGATTAAGGAGGCTCAAGAGCTACTGGCAAGATATAACATCAGGAGAACTGATCTGATCAAATCTGCAACTTTTTCTAAATTAAATGGGAACAACGTATATTTGAAACTTGAATGTCTTCAGACAACTGGCTCCTTTAAAGTTAGAGGAGCGATGGTAAAAATTCATAACTTGTCAGATGATCTAAGAAAGAATGGGGTAATAGCAGCATCGGCTGGAAATCATGCTCAAGCAGTGGCTTTTGCTTCGAAATTACACGATATTTCGTGTACCATTGTTATGCCCAAAAATGCATCTCCAAGTAAGATTGTTGCTACAAGGTCGTACGGGGCCAAAGTAATTTTGGAAGGAAATAGTTACGATGAGTCTGCTCGTTATGTCAAAGATTTTGCCGAAAAAGAAAATAAAACTATCATACCTGCTTTTGAAGATCCGGACATAATTTCAGGGCAGGGAACAATTGGATTGGAAATTATGGAAGACTTAGAAAAACTAGATGAGGTGTATGTTCCTATAGGGGGAGGTGGTTTGATTGCAGGAATATCTATTGCTATAAAATCGGTCAACCCAAAAGTCAAAATTATTGGTGTTGAATCTACTGCTTTTCCGACTATGAAAAAATCTATTTCAGCGAATAAGATAACAAAGGCAAAAGAAGGATATACAATAGCTGATGGTATTTCTATCAAGACTCCTGGCAAACTTACTTTTGAAATTGTAAAAAAGTATGTTGATAGTATTGTATTGATAGATGATAGTGCAATCGTAAAGACTATGTTTTTGTTGATGGAACGATCAAAAATCGTATCAGAACCTGCTGGCGCAGCTGCTCTTGCTTATCTTATTTCAAATAAGAAAAGCAAGGAACAAGGGAAGAATTTGGTCTCCATCATTTCAGGAGGGAATGTAGACATGTATCTCTTGGGACAAATCGTTGCAAAAGGTTTGATGAAAACAGGCAGATTGTTGAAAATATTTGTAGACCTTAAGGACAAACCTGGAGCCCTCAAGAAAATCGTTGACGAAATATCAAAGGCCAGTGTGAATATAGTGGAAGTGGAACATGATCGACTTAGTTCAAATATCCCTGCTGGGACCGCAGGCGTATACTTGAGTTTGGAGTTAGAGAACAAGAACCAAGCTAATACATTATTAGATTTATTTAAAAAAGAAAAAATAAATTTTGAAATAGTACAATAGAGCAAAAAGTGCTACATTTACTATAATCACTGAGTTTATTCACAGGGAACATGATTTATTGACAACTATATCAATACAGTTCCACCATCTATGAGATGGTGTTCCCAGTTGCATAAGAAAAATTATCATCTGCTAGACTCGCAACAACCTTAGCGACCTCGAATGGTTTACCCCATCTTTTCATTGGTGATTCTAGAGCGGCCTTTATTATTATTTGCTCTGTCATCGAATCAAGTGTAGCTGGTGTAGCAATATTACCTAAAGCAAGGGTATACGCCCTTATACCAAAGCTACCATACTCTTTGGCGATACATTTTGCCAATGTTATATTTCCAGATTTTGCTATTGAATATGGGAAACCTCCCACCCGACCGGAAATAGCAGGGGTCGAGGAAATATTAATTATGACTCCGCCCACGTCTTTACCTCCTAATGTGTTACTACTTTGAACTACATTTGATGAATTTCTTATCATGAATGGTAGTACCGCCCTGCAAAGTCTTATTGACCCAAACTAATCGACATTAATTATCTTTTCAAGTTCATCATCTGATCCCTCATGTATTTTCTTGTTCCATATAGTATCATCATATGGATAGCCCGCATTATTTACCAAGATGTCAATTTTCTGAAAACTTTTCATTACGGCTTTGACAAATTTTTTTACACTTGATTCATCGGTAACATCTACTTCGAGTGCCAGCGTTGTACCTCTGAACTTTTTGGCAGCCGTCTTGGATTGACCTAGACTGCGAGAACATACTATGACTATAGCCCCCCTCTCTGAAAATAACTTTGCTATCTCAAATCCAATTCCTTTACTTGAACCAGTAACTATAACTACTCTATCCAAAAGAGACATTTAATTACTATGAACAAACATAATTTTTATATTCGATACTTTATTAGCCTCTTTAATAACAAAATCTACTGATAATGATATAAGTCAATAAAGTTAATTAAGAAAATAAGTCTGCGTAAAGATGAGAATGCTCAGTAACTATGCTATCTATTTATATTTTATGATACAATATATCATGTGAATAAGTTTAACTTTATGTTGATGCTATTTATCGGGGTAGGAATTATCTCGTCAACTGGGCTTATGATAAACCTGACAGAAGGGCAAAGTAATTTATCAAAGGAAACAGTGGAAAATGCACCGCATGGAATGAAAAATATGTCAATGTCATTAAATGATGTAAGAAATGTAACCGTTGGAATGGACAATACCCCCTTTAGTTAAAGTGATGAATGAACAATATATATAATATCACAATCAGTAACTTTACCTTTGTTAGATTACAGAGATATTCTGAGGTTTGCTTTTTTTTATATTTATTACAGGGATTGTTGAAGGTTTCCATCGTTTTCCTTCTAGTCACTATGTGGGCGATTATGTAAATTGCATCAAAATATAAACCAGAGTCTACAAACGGCTACTTCTAATTTTACCGTGTTTCGATAATTCAAAACATAATAATAAATGTTAATTCACGCACGAATCGTTCCTCAAGTATAAGGAAATCTATTTCGTTGCGTTCTGTCTAATTTCAGATATCATTGAATGATTATAAGTATCTGATGTAGAGTTAGTCAGACAATTTACCATGGACACATTTATTCCCATATCTGGAGTACATTTATACATCGTAGTTTGTCCTTCGACAAGATTCTGACGTGAGGGGTCGATGACATTAAATGCTATGTACACAAAAAATAGGATCAAACCTCCTTTGAGAATTTGAGTATTCTTCGAAACAATTTTTGGAGAAGATTTATACTCTTGATTTTTGCTCATGTATAAAAGTTGTATAACAAAGTATTTAGTCATGGCAATAACATACACAAGTACACTACCTCAAAACTTGTCGGGTTCTCAAAAACAATTTGAATTAATTTATATCTAAAATGTAGATTAAGGCATCTAATCCAAAAACTATTGGAAAGATCGATTGAAAGGATGTTGTCAGCCAAAATAGTTGAATATACTGCCATTTCAAACTAGCGATTTGGTAAGAATTAAAAAATATCTTTATTGGATTTGGAATTAGTGATTCAGAACGATACTTTCACATTTCCTTAAACTTATTACTATCAGGATATTTTTCATTCAAATTTTTCATAAAATGACGGTAATTTCTGGGACAATTCTGACTATAATAGTTTCTCAGGAATTTTCTCTTTCCGTTATTCATTTATTCTGTCTTTCGGAGAAGCCAAGGTAATTAGATTCATTAGGCCGCCAATTTGCCAAGACAACTGTAGAAATTCAGAGTGCCAATTCTCCATAGCTATCTAATGAATTCATTCCAAAAAAGAACCATTGCAATGGGCTGACCATGTTCATTCTGTTCTGATAGAATTTGTCATAAGCTGTAATTACATGTATGACCCACGTCATAACATAGAACATTATAGTAACGTACAGGAATGCTCTTTTTTTAAATTCTCTTATCCAAAATAAATATCAACTTTGATAAAATACTACTACATGAAAATTCATATATAATTGCACTCAACCGTATTACAAAAAATTAACATATTGAAATAATTTTTTTACAATCATAAATCATGAAAGGTTTGAAAAATGCAAAAGAACTATTGACCGTATAACTTTGACTCTAAAGTTATCTTAATCCTAATGCATCCTTCAAATCTATCTCGTGATCTTGTTCTTGCGCAATAATTGCTCTCAAAATTTCTGATAAAGCATATTCACCTGCTTGTTCGGCCTTTCTTATTCTTTCTCTATAGTTCTTTATGGTTTCCTGTTCCGCACGAAGGTCAATTTCCAACATTTCTTTTGGATCTTCAGAAGATTTGGCTTCTTCACCTCTCATTGTGGGTGTCCCACCAAGATAATCAATTTGCTTTGCAACCTTTAATGCGTGATTAAGCTCATCAGATGCATGCTTTTCCAACTGTTCTGCAATGTTACCATATTCTGCACCCTTGAGAGTAGAACTAAATACCACATAATGAATAATTGCTTTATATTCTCTTGCTAGATCCTCATTTAATCCATTGATAATTGACTCTTTTTCTGTCGATGAAATATTTTCGCTAGTCACGGAACAGTATGGACTACAAATAATATAAATATCATATTATCAAAATAAAAAAAAAATTTCACTTCTCTAGACTTTTTTCAACATGGTTAGTTTAGATTTCTCTAGATCTTAATGGAAGTTAATGATAGAATCTAAATTTGGTCGATGACATATCTAATCACTTTTATTCTTTTAATGGACCAAATGAATTGTTGTAAGTTGGATGAGTTGAATTTATTTCCGATGCCTGTTTTATCTGTCTTCGTCCTCCTCATTCAGCAAGACCATACAATCTAGGGACTTGATTCCACGGAGCAAAATGTTATGTATTTTATATTATTTCTTACATAGTAATATTAGTAAATGGATGGGAGGGATGATTTTCTTAAGGCAACAGGCGATTTAGTTGGCCAAGATTCATTTTCGTCCAAAACGTCGAATAGGCGAGATGTCAAAATAGGAGTAGATGACCACCAAGGAAAACAAACGATAGCAACTAGAATTGCTTATGGGGAAGAGATCATACCAATAGCTGAAAAGTTTGCAATGACGTGCAAAAATGATCTCAATATGTGTATTGATAAAACCGGGCCATCTATAATAGCAAATTTGCCTGAGACTACAAATTGGTATGGAATCTTACGTCGAAACTCTGTAAAGATAAGAATAGTTACAGAAATAACTTCAGATAACTTGAGATATTGCAATCAGATAATCGACAGCTATGGGATCGAAATAAGACATTTACCAAATATAAAAGGCAATATTGCAATATCCGATGATAAAGAATTTATTGCATCCGCAGAGCTATGTGGAAGTAAATATCATGGAATAATACACAGCAACATCAAAGAGGTCGTGGAACAAAACCAATTGGTGTTTGAAACTTTCTGGAAAAATGCAATCCCAGCGGAACAGAAGATAAGAGAAATCGAAATGGGTGTAGTATCAATTCAAACATACTTAATAAACACTAATGTTGATGCCCTTGCATATGCACAAGATTTTGTTCAGAATGCTGATTCGGGGTTTTCAAATTCAACATCCATGGGATATTTTGAATTACTTGATAAGAATAAAACTCTTCTTCAAGCATATCTGAATCATCTTTCAAGTTATAAGGAAGGAAAAGTGAAAGGTGGTATACGCTGGGTTACCCATTTGGGAAATAACAGAGACGATATAAAATTAATAAAAAAATTTCTTGATCTTGATATTGAAATAAGACATGTCAGAAACCTCCCTCCTTTGTTTTTTTCAGTATCGCAAAAACAATGCGTTACTACTGTAGAAGATATAAAGAATGGAGAGATGTTTCAGAGAATTATTTATAGTACAGAACCACTTTATATATTACATTACCAGAAGGTATTTGAGGAACTGTGGGATGCAGGCATCGACGCTAAAGAAAGAATAAGACAGATAGAAGCAGGAGCTATTTTCCAGATAACAAAAGTTATTGAAAATCCTATTAAAACTAAAAAATACTTTATTGATCTAGTTCGAGATGCAAGAGGTGAAATATTGATACTTTTTCCTTCGTTGAATGCCGTAAAAAGAGAAGTAATTATGGGAATCATTGATTTACTTAAGGAAAAGGGATCTAAAAATATTAGAATTAGAATTCTATCTCCGGCGAATGAAAAAATTAAGGAATTATTGCTTTCAAAGGATATTAAAGGGCAGTATGAAGTCATGCAAAACATTCTGAGTAGAGAGATTCGGAAGCAGGAGAATTTGATATCTACAATTGTAATCGTAGATAGAAAATATGTCCTAGCCACAGAATTAAAAGATGATTCTAAAGAATTATTTGAAGAAGCTATAGGAGTATCAACCTATTCAACAAGTACCCCTACTGTATTATCTTACGTTTCCATATTTGAGAGCCTTTGGGATCAAACGGAAATGTCTGATGATCTAAAAAAAATCAATAAAAAACTAATACAGAGTGAACAACTAGAAAGAGAATTCATTAACACAGCAGCGCATGAACTAAGAACTCCTACCCAAGCAGTAATGGGATATGCAGAATTAGACAAGGAAGTATTTGAAGATCTAATGAGAAATGCAAAAGTAACAACAGATGATGAGCTAAAGAATATTATTGACCATCTAAAGGGACACTTTGATGCCATATCTCGAAATTCAGCTAGATTGGATGAATTAATAAACAATCTATTAGACGTAGCAAGAATTGAATCTAGTAGAACTAACAGCTTACAAATACGTAAAGAAAAGTTGGACTTGGCAAAGGAAATTAATGATTCAATTAACACAGAACTCGGACAAAAAATCAAAAATAAGGATATCGAAATAAACTTGATGAATGAGTGTATCAATGGGCAATGTTGGATATATGCTGATAAATCAAGACTCAAGCAAATAATTAATAACTTAGTCGGTAATGCAATAAAATTTACAAATCAAAATGGCAAAATTGACATTACGATCAAGGAGAATGCTCCTATTAGAAGTGAAATAGATATAGGAAGTCTGAAAACAATTGTAGATAGCCCTAAGTCTAACAATGAAGATAATATTAGAAGAAAAAAATTAGGGGAACAAGTTCTTATCAGTATATCTGATACTGGTAGAGGAATACCCCCACTTATTATGCC
>JARFXS010000101.1 GCA_029194465.1 Candidatus Nitrosocosmicus sp. | reverse complement strand
ATGCTAAAACAATCGTGGATTATATAATCGCTGAACAAACCGAGATAAATATAAAAGATTTGACAAAGGAAGGCAAAATAAAGACATTGGTGTGGCTTTCAAATTTTCACAGAAATACCAAGTCCTTTACCGAATTAACCAAACAGGATATTTTGGAATATCTGAATAGTTTAAGAAAACCTTCTGATAAAGATCCATCCAATAAATGGATTGGTACATACAATGGCAGACAGATATTATTACTGAAATTCTTCAAGTGGCTATACAATCCTGATGAAGACTTTAGAAAAAGAATAACACCTATATGCATGCAAGGTATCAGAAAGCTTCCTCGTAAGGAAAAAACTTCCTACAAACCCTCCGATATCTGGGAGACAAGAGAACATGCAATTTTTCTTAAATACTGTCCTTTCAAGAGAGACAGATGTTATCACGTATTAGCAAGAGATATGTCTGCAAGACCACATGAGATCTTAAATTTGAGATTCAAGGATATAAAATTCAGCATAACAAACAAAGGAGTTCAATATGCAGAAGTGAGAATCACACAAGGAAAAACAGGACCTAGAACTGTCCCATTAATCGATTCAATTCCTTATCTAAAAGAGTGGATGGAAGAACACCCCAAGGGCAAGAATCCAGACTCATTTGTTTTCATTTCCCAAGGAAATAACTATGGTTCAAAATTAACGCTAGATGGACTCTCGAGTCATTATGACTATTATAAGAAAAAATATTTCACAAGGTTGCTAGATGATAATACTATTCCTGATTATGATAAATCAATAATACGAAATATGCTAACAAAACCTTGGAATCTATATGTATATCGACACAGTGCCCTAACAGAAAAAAGTTTAATTTTGCCCGATTCAGCTCTCAAAGACCACGCAGGTTGGTCCATGGGAAGTAAAATGACTCAAGTGTACGTCCATCTGAGCGGTCAATCATCAAAAGTATTACTACAAAAGAATGGTATTTTAATTCAAGAAGAAGAGGATTACCTTAACTGCTTAAGACCGAGACAATGTCCGTTCTAAATGAATTTAATAAACAGTGATTCAAAGTTTTGTACTATGTAGGATGGTTTTGACTTTTTGATGTACACTTGAACTAGAAGATAAAGAAAGAAGATTTACGAAGAGATTATGTAAAATAGTTAATAGAACGAAACGAACAGATGCGAAAGATGATATTGAACAAAATTGCATCACATATTATCTGTGATGTATTCAAATTTTGACTACGTAAGCGAGCAATATTCATATCGATTAAAATTTATAATTGATTAATAAAAATATCGTAGTTATTTATATCGTTTATTTAACAATTGATCAAATATCAATTATATTCTTCTTACAATATAAGAATGAACTTGTTATTATTGCGATGATTGTGAAACAATGTATCTCAAAGACAAGAATCATTGATATATGTTGACATCCATTTTTCAAATTTTTATTGATTTTCTGCAAATTTCGTCGAACTGACAGGAAAATTTATTGAATTAGGTTTCTCGTTTTTATTTTTTTGTTGCAACTAGTGAAAAATAGCGAAATTTAAGTCGTTATATCCCAATGACACATTCATTTTTTAAAGATCCAACTAAATCCATCGTTTTGATAGACATATGTGATGTAAGGTTTTGCTATCGCACGTAAATACCGGCGTTATATTTAGAAATTTACAAATCTGTATTTTTTCGTTCAGTTCAATGAACGAACTAGATCCTAAAATGGTTTCGTTTCACAATTTCATAATGGCATTTTTGTTTTGTGTGATGCGATAATAATGCGATCTTTTTTGACATGGACCACTTTTGTCATTAATTCATTTAAATTTATCTATAATATTGAATTGCTTAGCGTCGCACCCGAGCCATTAATACCTGAAGATGTTTTCTAATGTTCCTTGCAACTGTAGGATTAGAAAACCGCATTAATCATCAAGCGATATCAGCTTTTCTTTTGTATCATTGCTTGTCCTTTCATTTGCATTTCCGTATTGTAATAGAATTTTATGTCCTTGATATTTATGATCATCATTATTGTGATGCAAGTTTTTGATCAGAAAGGTATTTATGAAATTATCTTCTTCTAACTGGGATTAATGCTTGTCGCAATCTGTTTTAAGAACTATTTTCATAAAAAAGTTGTAATTGTTTCAACAAAAAGGCGTTCGAATAGGCTTTTTTTCATTATTGACGAATTGTCCTTAAGTCGTTTTGCATCCTCTACGAATTCATCATCCGAATAAGGCCTGTAGAGTCTCCAAATCATCGTAGATATCCAAACGTAGTAATGAACAAATATGTATATTTAAATTTTGTTCAAAGGGTAGCGATAATCTAAATAAGTAATAATTGGTATCCATTTTTATACAGGTTTCTATTGAATACAGCAATGGCTGAATGAAATAATTCATCAATAGATGATAAAACAAAGTTTTACTATTGTCATTCTTACCTTAATTGCCTCTCAAGTTATGATGATTCCTTTCTTCATTAATACACGTAATACTAGTGCGATTTTTTCAGAATGCATCAAATGATTCGTAATAGTTAGTCATTATTCTTCTGCCATGATTTTTTTCATAAGCTATAGTTTAAAGGAGAAGAGGATTTGCACCCCTTGAGGCTCACATGGAATCTACTACTGTGTTTGACAACAATACTAATCTACACAAGGGGGTGGAAGACATCTAGTCCTCCACGCGAGCCCCACCCAATGTAGTAGAAAAAAAAATCATATGATATTTTGTCTGATTCCTAAATTCGTTATATATTTATATTTTCATACTTAAGTCACCTATTCCTGCACTTGTAAGCAAAGTTACTATTGCCAAACACAATTTCAACCCACCCACACAATAATAGTTTATAAAGTAATATTTATGTATCTTGATTAGCAATTACATCGAGCTGTTATCTTATCAGTTGGGACGGATATAAAAAAAGACATGACAAGATTAGAGTAGTGTTTCAACAATATATCCCATTGAAAGAAGATTTATAGCAGATAAGAAATAAAATTTCGAGAAATAGAATTTCGCAAAGAAATATTTTTTAGTCTCCACTATACATAATAATTTTAATAGGTAACCTCATGAATGTCATCAATTATATCAATAATTCAAGGTAGCATATTACTGATTCATGATCTCATTATAGAATGATATGTGCTACCGTAGAATTAAATCCGTTAATCTTTTTTACCGTGGTTTATTGTAATTATAAGGGTGACAAGTAATGGAAGTTGATATCTCATCTCCATAGACTTCAAAATCTAATGTAAGGTCTCTGACTGAATCAATCATCAACTGTATGAGCTTATATAAATATATAACCAATCTAATACAGGATAATGAATGTCGAGTTTTCTGAGCAAGACCATAAATTTGATCCTGCACCGTGTGCTTTTTTATTTCTCAACTGGATTATTAGCTTCTAAATTTGAAAATGACTTCTATAGAAATGATGATTTGTTTTTTGAGTTCAAATAGTTTTTTGCAAGATATTAATGGAACCTTTTTCATTTATTTTCAGACTTCCTTAACCGTCAAAGTTAATATCAGGAAAAGGATTCTTTCTACAAAATCAATGTATTCAAAAATATATTGTTATGAAGTTCTTTTGTAAACTCGTAAGATTAATCTCTTAAGATCATTGAAATTTTAAATGAAAAGGTTGAACAAACCAAACCCGATTTTCTTTTGACTTATGGTATTTAAATAATAAAAACTGGCTTGATTAAGTCGCAGTAGACTATCAATATCAACACTATTTGCAACTATCATATTATCAAATTTGTTGATATTGTTTAATTCAATGCCTTCCATACTTCAAAAATTTCCAGAGAAGAAACTGCCTCCTAATGGTTACGTTGATCAACTTTCATCTTCAAAGTAAAATATAGTCGCTCTAATTGCTCTTGAGTATAGTCTAGATTTTGGCTTAAATCATAAAGGAAAAAGATTCAGAATAACTCTCCGTCTAATTGAACTATTATTTGTTTGATAAAATCATTGTGTTTAGATATATTTTCATAAATGATTTTGCTCTACTTCAGAACCAATCTTTTGTGTAATTTTCTATTTGAGAGGAAAAAAAAGGACTGAGTCGGATTTCGTGACAATTTTTTCTATTTTATTCCTAAATGAGGATAGGACACAGTTCTATAGAGCGAAATCAATCCACCTCCCCTCTTAGATAGGGATATTTTGTTCAAGAATAGAAGAATCAGTAAAACAACATTCATCTCCAATTTTTCAAACAAATGTTCAGAATGCACGCATAAGCGTTTGTATACCTAAAATAGATAGATTTCCCCAAAAGTAATATAAAATCGAATAATTGATAAATCAGATTTTATTATTCTTCCACCATGTATATTCATTGAAAATATTTCTGACAAGTCTTCAATGCCATCTGCATTCACTTAATCTTAGATTGCATACATAGTATTAAATACATTTTGGAAATCAAGTAAATCTAGATCTGCTAAATATCTTGAAAATTTCTTTCGACAAGGCTTTTGGACCTATATTCGAGTTAAGTGCATAGACATCCTTCAAGAAATGTAAGGTTGAAAATTCGACATCAGAGTAAGTAACGTTATGCCATATTGGTATGATGATGGCACGTTTCTCTTGAATCTGCCTTATATACAAGTTTTGATATTCATACAACGTCCAATGCTTTTGCATATAGAATTTACTAATAATTACAATACCGAAATTACAATATTTCAAACCTTGATCTATCATTTCTTTAATATTCTTACCGATCTGAAATTCCTCTCTGTCAATCCAAACATTTAGTCCCTTCTTTGTTAGATTTTCATATAGTGGAATAGCAACAATTTCTTTATCTTCATGAGCATGACTAATAAAAATATCACGGCTCGATTTGCTAGTTATATCTGACAATCTGAGAGAGTTATCCTCATTTGATCATGTTTAGAGGATTTAATAAATCTAAAGAAGCGTTCACGGTTATATAGTCCCTAATTTTAAGAAACTGGATTTATCTTGCTCTTACCATTTATTAATTGTAATCTAGATTTAGACACATGTTTCTTTTAAAGAGACAGATATTTGATCCCGTGTTTAACTAAGAAAAGATAAGCAAAGTTAAACTCAATTAAAATGGCTCATACAAGAGAAACATTATAAGAAAAAGGAAAAAAAAAACAGATTTTATATTTAATAAAAAAGTTGGGGAACTATGATTCATAGGGACGTAAGAGTCTATCAGATGGGGGTTGTAAACAAGGTTTTAGTAAACAGAAGCATATCTAGAAGAACATATTATAAACTATAAGAAAATTATATCATAAACTAAATTTTCGATTTACTAAAAATAGTTCTATAATTCATATGGAGTTACTTCAGCTTGTTAGATTGCATACTTAACGATTGGGAACAAAACTAACTACAAATGAATTATTATGTCAACAATTTTCCAGAAAGAAAGTCAATTGATGATGAAGATGAAAGTGAAAATCGAATTGGACAAAGTAATGGAGAAACATAGAGCCAAATTTAGTATACTAGAAAAGAAATAGGCATCAAATCATCAAATAAGAATATTACATTGCCGTTTAATCAATATAATCAAAAGAAGAATTTGTTAAATGAAAGATCATTGCAATAAATGCCTCATGGACCGTATTATTACGCATATTGGAAAGATAAGAATAAAAAGAATAAAAAAAATATCTTGGAAATTAATTGTGGAATGTCTAAATTATGGACTAATATAAAGTTAGGTTTTCAACTACATCAATAATTCTTGACCATATCCAAATTTACGATATAACTAATCCTTCTTTGTATCATTATTAATAGAGTTATTGACCACAAGATACTCCAAAGTGCAAAATTCTTCTTTTTAGAATCTTCAATTGATCTATAACCTCACCTAATTGTTAATAAGTAAGAAACATTACAGTATTTCATCAAATAATTATAGATACTATATTGTGTATTAACATAAGCTTTAAATTATCTTTAAAAAAGATTGAAAAACTAATTATTTACACAATTAACTACAACTAAGTTTAGAGAAAAATGGATAGAAAAGTTCAGGTGATTTCAATTAAATCCTCACAGCTTGTATAACTATCGTTACTTGGTTCAAAATATACTTTCATATGGAATCTATACACACCCTTGCATTTGCTAAACGAAGTTTATGATATTAACGAGTATCAATGTCATAATATATATATCTTCATTGCTTTTTATATAATCTAGCTCGTCCTAGGGCTCATTCTTTACAAACCATTCACGACTAAGAGTAGCTCCAGTCAGCCATTTTTTCAATATTAAGTTTGGTTATACCAGTGGTTGTCTATTGGTGTCTATCATTTCATTCCATACAGTTCTAAACTAGTTAAAATGGGTTCGAATACAATTTGTCCATTCTGACGGAACCTGTTCTTAAAAAATTATTTTTCAAGAAATGTTCTAATCTGATTCATGGTTGTATCATCATACTGCATGGCATTCCCTACGCAGGTTTATACCGATTAAAATTCTATCTAGAAGTTTTACAAGGCTCTTTAAAAAGTATCATCCAGTTTTATAAGATCAAAGTCTACCTCTGTACCAAATATTTGATTTTTGAAGTTCATTTGCTGAATAATTTTCAATCATTTAAATCAAATTGTGACCTAGTGTGTATATAAATTCTTTACCAAGGTTGTATCGTCATCTCTACTTAAATAAAGGATGGAATCTGCTCATAATAATTTTTTAATTTTTTGATAGAGTCATTTAGATTCTTCATCCAATAACTCGAGAGTGTTCCGCTGTATAGATAGAGTTTTCTTTTATATATTTAGAATATAATCCTCCAAATTTGTAATTCTCTTTTTTGTGGCTTAGATTTGCCCATGCATCTTGAATATCGTTCTAACTTGCATCAAATTTTATTTTATCAATTACCATCTTGTAATTGGTCCGAAGTCAAAATAAAATGAATGATGATATCCAAATTGATCTTCAGATTTTAGGATTTGTTGTCTTCTGCATCTTAAATTCTTTTTCTAAGGAAATCGCAAATTTTCTCATCTAACTTTGTGTTTGATAATTCGACACCCTAGCATATCTTCAACTTTGTCAATTTCTTCATATGATTTTCTATCTTTTCCAGCTGGAATAGGTTTTTCTCTGTATCTTATCATAAACTTCAATTCCATTATTTTCATTCCATTCGTCAAGTAATTGTTCTAGTTTAGACTTTACTTTTTTTCTAGATCTTGATATTTTGACAAATTGTCGTTTTACCAACCTCGATTTCGTTTGCTGTCTGTTAACACTCAATTATTGCATTTGAGAAAATGATTGCATAATTTATTGATTATTGCAGAGCCAGTTCAATTTGTATCACATTTCAACTTTTATTCTTGGAAGGATAAACTATTGTAAGTCTGAAAGCAAACTCGACTTTATAAAATTGAAAGATAAATTCAAAAAAATTCCAAAAGATTATTAATTATGCATCATTTATATTATGATATAACGGTAAAGACGATAACTTCTCTGCATTTGTTATAGTTATGATCCCACCTTTTCTTATAATCATATGATCGAATTATTTCAATTCCTTTTTCTTCAGGTAGGTTCTAACTTTATTCTTCTGATGACACGTTAGAGCATTAACCCATGATTTACTTTTCTTAAACCGTTCATTTTCATTTCCTAAAAAATCTGTCAAAGATTAAGTAAGGGTGATTGAACCGCTCCATCGTTCTTTATCTTCCATAAATTCCAGTATGGTTTTAGCAATGATAGATGACTCTATTACTTCATCATTTTGAATATCAATATTTTTCAAGTATGCCTCAATAAATTTACCCTCTCACGACCTAAACATCTCGAAATTATTTCTCAAATTCGGCGAAGTCTGCCATTCGGGTATTCAAAAGGTAACCTTTATTTTGTCTAAGTTTTCTTTCTATATTTTAGAACTTTCACCGAGCAAGTCAAAATATCCAGCCTAAATAACATTATAACATTTGATTAAACTCAGATTTAATATCTTGTTCCCTTTCTTCTCTTTTTTATGTATTGGATTTACCTCTATTATTATACTCCTATCCAAAAATCAGGTTTTACTGATGCAAGATTTATTCCATTAATATACATCTCCTAAAATTATAGGTAATATCGTCGTCATCGAGTATAGTTTCTCTTTGAAAAGCCAGAGCCAGTTACAACTCTGCAGAGTAAATCAGACAACAAATCAGATATTCTTTGAAATATTGTCAAAGTAAGATACATGACTATGGTTCAAGAACTTGAATTAATTCATTTGCATCCTTCGGAAAGGACAGAGTATCAACTATTCCAGGATCAACAATCCTTTTTTTTAATAATTCAAATGTGGTAGTTTAGCAGCGCCTTTACCTCCATGAAATATCGGTTTTTGTATGTCAGGTGTTGTATAAATAAGGAGACGATATAAGCAATTAGCAGTAACCTTCTTTATCACCTGAATATTTAGTAATTCAAAGAAACTTTGCATACACGTTGGTTGATATTTCCTTATTTGATATACCTGGCTTGAATTATTCTTTTTTCTTATATCTTTTAAAAATAGGATATGAATTAGGCGATATGTTCCAGTCTTCTGGCGTTACTTTTTATTAGTTCCCATTTTTGGTTTGCAAGATCATATACATAACTATCCTCTACCTCGCAACACGCAAATTAAAGTTTTCTTATATAATTAAAGTATCAAACTTCATCTTGGTTTTTATAATGTCGATAACGCTTTTAATTTTTTCTTTATTAATTTGACTGACATTATTTTTCGCATAATAATTTTCACAATCAATTTCTCAAACCTACTTCTCCATCTATCGATATGGTTTCCGATATGATCATTAATCTGCACAGAAAATGAAACTTCATGAAACTGATCTAGAAATATCGATGCATCTAGATTCCACTAGTTCGACTAATTTTTTTCCGATGGAGAATCGTCAGAATCAGAGACGATAACATTGCAGTATCTAGATGGAGCTTTTTCTTTTGTTTTGACAATAGTATTTTTTCTCTAGAATTCAAAATGAACTTTTTTTGCAATTGTCCATTGTTTTTCAAATTGCTTCTCATCTAAGGGCGGACTACAGTGCTTCTGATTTTGATCTTGAGCACTGCTTTTTTACATCTCTTCTATTATTAAATGCCAAATCGTTGAATCCATCGACTCCATAATTGCTTAGCACATAACGCTAGATGTCGATTATTGCCTTCATACACCATGAATTCAGTTTAAATAGATTAGTAATAGGCTCCATTGCTTGACCCGGTCAGGCTTTGAGAACCATACTTTTTGATAAATCTGTTCAATCATGTTATCCAATTCCTTTGTTGCAGTTTCATTTAGAATGAGAACATCTTTTGTTCCCATAATCATGTAAGGATGACCATTTTTAGAAAGTGAAGGAGGACAGATTACATATGTAGAACTATCAGATTTTACTTCTATAGAAGGTATTTCTTCATTCTTTGTATTGTCCTTTCTATGACCATGAATTCCAGATCTTTTTGTAATGGGTGTTTCAGTTACAAAATAAATGTGAGCTCTTTCACTAATTGTATCTGAATGTTGAACAACGATAGTTTTTTGGGCAATGGTGTTAAACGTAGTATCATCAGAAAAATGCGATAGAAATTCATCTATTGCCTTTTTGTTGTCTAGGTCAATAATAACTAAATATTTGTCCTTATGCGGTCCTCGCCATATTTTTCCGGTTACCAATGCCCAATTAGAATTAGGATGATTTAGTTTCAATTTTTCATATTCTTCGCAGGAAAGAGCATTAGTTTGTAGATCCTTCCAATTACCAATTGGTACCTTATCTTTGTAGTAACAAGGTTTGATATTTATGCCTAAATTATGAAAGAAATAATCCAAGATATCAGAATTGTTCAAAAGTTTAGAATCCACCATACTGATTTTTTTTTACAGAATCTTGATTTCGATATTTCTCATCCCAGATTAGAAAGTTTAGGTCAACCCAACGGATTATATAATCATTTTTTTTAACATGAACAAAAACGACGGTTGTTTCTATTTCTTCTATTCCTCCATATTTAGATTTCATATATTTCCTAAATGCATGAATTTTTTCTATAGTAGATAGATCAGGATTTTCTTCATTGATATATTGTTTTTCTGTCAAGCTAGGGCACATCTACCAACTTTAAATTTATTAGATCTTTACTACAGCTATCACAGAAATAACAAGTTTTATTTATTAGAATAATTTTCAACGGATGTTTTCCCATTTGGTTACAATCTTTTCCAGCACAAGTCTTATTATACCTGGATACTACAGTGGGTATATTAGATGGTATTCGCTGAATTTCTTTCAATTTGGATTACCTTTATGGAAAAATCTGTTGATGATTAGCCTCTACACTATTATCAACAGATATTGTTCTTTTGCTATTTGACAAGTTACTTTGATTCTTCAAATGTAGTTCCAATAATCTAGTAATATATCTGGATCTTGGGATATCACCTCTACTGTTATCAATACTTTTTAACAAATGCGTAGTTATGTTAAAGAAATGTTTGTTAATATTATAATATATTTTATATATTAGATATATCCTTTTTAAGTGGGGATGATTTATTAATAAATATAATAAGTTATGTTTTCAAGACCTATTAGAGAAAACTGAAAGAAGAAGGCTGGACACAAGTTATTAGAATGGTGGCAATGTATCACAGTCAAAACATCGAATAAATGAATAAGTTCTCATAGCACTTTCGGATATAGTGTTACTTTATAAAAACTTCTAAAGAAAGAGAAGAACTTCTTTAGTTTACATAATCTAAAGAACTTTTTGACACTATATTATCCGATGACTCGATTGATAATGTAACAAATTTAGAAATTGCCAAGTATATGTAATGAAACTATAGAATCCTTTTTAAGGAAAAATTTAATGAGACCAATAAAGACACGGCTACAATTGCAAGTCTTATCAGATCCATTAGACAAGGCACCTGGTGCATCAGAAGAGATCATGGTTAAAGAAAATTGAATCAGAGAAAATTTGAAGTAGCCGATGCAGAAACATCGTATACTTATAGTTGAATAAAATACTAACTAGAGACAGGATTTAGATTTAAAGAGTATAACAATAGAAAGGGATGAATTAACTATTAAAAATATGAAATATGGTGTAATCAACATAATGCTAATCAAATTATAAGTTTAAGATTTATTTAGGAAAAAATTTAGTTTTCAATCTTACGAGGTAGACATGTAAGTATGTATCATTAGGAATTCACAATTGATTTTAACACTCGCCGAGACTTTTCAATAATATCTAGAGACGGTGAGTATCTACTTTATGATCGAGAAAACCATAGGCAAAATCTAGATCTCATATGAGATATTTAACAATGTCACAAATCTCAATCTAAGACATGAATTAATTCGATCCATAAGTACCTAAAGAAAATTTCAGAGCAATTAGTTATAATACGCTTCATATTTGGCAACATTGTTGACATCTAACTATTATTGTATAAGTTTAGGTTTATTAGCAAAACTAATTAAGAATTTTCATGAACAAAATTGAAAAGAAAGAGTTCAGCCATTGTTGCAAAAACTTGTCAAATTAGATAATACAAATGAGTTTCAAATATTCAAGGGTGACAAGAAGCAGGATGAGGTATTTAATCAAGATATTGAATGAACAAAATCTAGAAACATCCTCATAATAGAGCATTAAGTATGTTCCAATTTCATTTTCGAAGTATCATTCAATCATAATTATGATTTTATCAACGATTCAAATCCCACGATTTGTATAACCAATCATTTCAACAACCAAATCCACAATTAATTGATAACATACTCCAATTTGACACTTCATTCTTTTTTACTTTATACCAGACACAATTTTCATTATGATTATGCTTAGTCTGAATTATCTCGCAATATTGTCTTCTAATAAATCAACTTCTTCTTTTAGTATATCATGTGTTTGATATGGGAAATTGAAACAAGGCAAATGGCCAAAGATAAGAAAGAATATCAGAAAATTACGAAATTTATTTTGTCATTAGGTGGAATTATCAAAGATAAGAAAGAATGGAGGGATATTTGACTCCATTTGTTGAAAAACATCGTTCAAATGTATTCAACAGTAAATGCGAGATGGTTTAATTAGATTAGAAATACTTAATTTAAGTAAAACAAGATCTTTTTAATTATATTCTTATCTAGTGATATTATAAGTCTATTTGCTGCAAACGCTGAAGGACTAAATACAATTGTTTTTCATTGTAACAGCAAATATAATTCCTGTTTTAAAAATCTAGATAAAAATTTGCGAACTGGTTTACCATTCTGCCATAGAGAGTTCAAAGAATAGAACTTAACATTAATGAAAAAACTTCTTCGACATTTTAGATGGTGATATGTGAAAACATTAAATGACCATGAAACTGCATTTAGATCAAAAGAAATTGAGACGAGTTGATGATGAGACCCATGATCAATTGTATTAAAAAAGAGGCTTTTATGAAGTAAGCGAGCACGGTTTCAACACCTGTTCTTGTTAAAGACGGCAAAACTGATCGCTGCACAGTCCGGTTGGTTATGCCTCTGCTGTCATTTTCTCAAGCAGAGATTGATACAAAATATGTCTCAAGTAACCACCTCTACAATAAAAAATAATATTATATTTATTCATTTATTTATTGATAGCCAGAATTCAAATACCAATACAGATCAAATCTCCTATAGAGCTTCATCTGTAATGTGTCAATATCGATGAACCCTCATCTGAACGTAGATTCGAGTCCCAAACTTCGTCTACTCTAGGTTTGATACATTTGAGAATATGCAACAGATAGAGAAGGCCCATCGATAACATATAAGATAGAATAATAGATGATTCTGACTGACCAGAACCTTTGTAGCACACACAATGAATATCTTGATTATTCATTGAATTATCAATTATGGGCTTTTGAATATTTAAGTTTAAGGAATTAGTAAAAATCTAAAAATGGATCGCAATAATATGATATATCATAATAAAAAAATTTTGTTTACGTTCATATCTAATCCAAAGTTATTTCAGGAACATTCGTTTAAGTCCATCAGTAACTTGGAGTAATTTCAAACTATCAAACTTTGAATATCCGTAACCGATTCACCATAGCGATTATTGTAACCATCAATGATGGCCTTCTTTAAAATATCAAAATTAACATTTTCCGACTTGATTGGTTTAGTCACACCAGGTGTGTGTTCATAGTTAAAAACAATCACGTCTATAAAAACTGGTTGACGAAGGCGTTTATTTCCCAATATTTTAAACAATGCCTCTGAAATGGCTGGATATGGGGTAAAAGGATTGTTTAGCCAACCCGCTAGATCTTCTTTCTTAACGCTAAAATCAATAC
>JARFXS010000100.1 GCA_029194465.1 Candidatus Nitrosocosmicus sp. | reverse complement strand
TGCGTTAGCCAGGCTGACAGGCTTTCGGGTCATTTGGGCAGCTCCCCTATCTGCAGAATATTCTCTGTAACGCGAGATGGCCCTGATTATCAGAAAACTTACTATCCAAGTTACTAATGAAACAACAATTATGATTATGATAGAGCTTCCGTTATTTCGATCCCTTCCGGCACCATATATTCCTCCAAAAAATCCGAATTGCATCATTTGCCATGCTATGGTTGAAAACAAACTAGCGAGTGTTATTACCATTACATCCCGATTTTTTATATGTGTTAATTCGTGCGCTAAAACTCCCTCTAATTCATCTTGATCTAATATTTCTAACAATCCAGTAGTAACGGCAACAACAGAACTGCGACGACCTTTGCCTGTAGCAAACGCATTTGGAATTCGGTTGTCCACCACAGCAATCTTGGGCTTGGACATATTACGTTAGATGTTACATTTTCCACCATAGAGTGCAAACTTCCATATTGTCTCTTTAACCATTTGCGCTTCCAGCATCTACAAACTATCTTCAATTGAAAAAACCATTGAGCCTAAAAATAAAACGTTGAATTATCATTATTGGAAAAGCCCACCAAAATACGCCAAAACTGTGATAAAAAAATAAAAAGGCTAACATACTTAAGCAAATAATTATTCTTGTTGTTATAAATATCCCTTTTCTCCAAGAACTCTCCATTTTCCTATCCATTTGGATGATTTGCTATTTAATCATGATATTTTTTATTCCGTTGCTTCACCCCATAAGAAAAATGTAAAAAATAGTGTTTGAAATTTAAAGACTTTTGTAGTTAAATGAAAACTTTCATATAACTCAAAATAACAAAACTAACTTGTGATTGAATTATAAGTGATGATAGGAAGTTGTTAATTGCCCCTATCTCTCTAGATTACTCTGGGTATGGAAATTCAAGGAAACGTGCAGTCTCTTTGCCAACCTGTATCCCAAAAAAATGACTTACATAGTTCTTCTCTATAAAACCTAGAATTCTCTTTGATGATGATAGGAAGTTGTTAATTGCCCCTATCTCTCTAGATTACTCTGGGTATGGAAATTCAAGGAAACGTGCAGTCTCTTTGCCAACCTGTGTCCCAAAAAAATGACTTACAAGGTATAAAGATAACCTTATGCCTGAAGCAACCCCTGCAGAAGTAAATATAGTTCCATCGATTGTAAAAATCACATCTGTTTGTATTTGTGCCTTGGGTGCAGAGTCACGTAAAAAATTAAATGTTCTCCAATGAGTAGTAGCTTTTTTTCCGTCCAAAAGTCCCGCCTTTCCAATTAGACTTGATCCCGTACATACTGAAGCGGTCAATGTGGATTTTATAGATAGTTTTGATATCTTTTGGAGCAATACAAGGTTATTTACCTCTCTTCGTGTACCCCATCCACCCGGTATGACGAATAAATCTAGTTTTGGACAATCATCAAAAGTAAAATCTGGAGTTAGTTTTAATCCTCCGATTGCTATCACAGGTGTTTTTGATTCCGATAACAGCACAACTCGAAACGGTGATGAGGTTTCATTTCTTTTGTTTTCATCAAGACGCGTCATCGAAAAAACTTCAAATGGACCAGCAACATCTAAAACTTCTACGTCATCAAATATCAAAATCCCTACAGTCTTTATGTTAGAAATTTTTTTTTCCGTTGTAGATAACATATCCAAATATATTATAATGTCACCTCTATTTTTCACTATAGAATTAAGGATTTCAATGAATCAACAGATTTTAGAATTTTATGATTATTAAAAATGGTCTAAGACGTGAGGTTCTATTTAGACTGGCATATACTATTATGCCAAACATTTGCTAGAATTTTGTATTCTTAATGATATAGGACCGGTTTCAACCAGACAAAGGATTATTTATTTATACAATACCTACGGACTAGTACCATGAAAGTCCAAGCCTTTGCTGCAACTAAATCGGGATCAAAATTAAAGCCTTTTGAATATGAGCTAGGACCACTTAAACCTGATGAAGTAGATTTAGATATTGAATATTGTGGGATCTGTTATAGCGATTTACACATGCTCAAGAATGAATGGGGGATCACAAAATATCCATTTGTCCCAGGACATGAAATCATTGGAAAAATTTCTGCCGTTGGAAAGATGGTAACTCATCTAAAAAAAGGTCAACGAGTTGGAGTCGGATGGAGATCTCGTTCATGTCAGACATGTGAACAATGTTTGAGTGGTTATCATAACCGATGTTTAACTGGAGAAGATGTAATTGTGGGTAGACATGGCGGATTTGGAAACAAGGTCCGCTGTCAAGCCTTATGGGCTTTTCCACTCCCAGATAACCTAGATATCAAAACAGCAGGTCCACTCTTTTGTGGCGGTATCACAGTATTTAACCCCATAGTTCAAAATGGGATCAAGGCTACAGATCACATCGCTGTTGTAGGAATAGGAGGGCTTGGTCATATGGCTCTCCTTTTTCTCAATGCATGGGGATGTGAAGTTACGGCTTTCTCTACTAATCCTAAAAAAGAGAAAGAAGCTAGGAATTTTGGGGCACATCATTTCATAAATTCAAATAATGCTGATAATTTAAGTTCATTGGCAAATAAATTTAAGATGATTCTTGTAACTGCAAATGTTGAGTTAGATTGGGACGCCTATATCAATACTCTTGCCCCAGGAGGAAAATTGCATATAGTTGGAGCCGTCCCCCAGGTAAAGGCTACGATGTCTCCATTGATTTCTCATGAAAGATCGATAGGAGCATCTCCCACGGGGGGCCCTGCGGTTATCTTGAGTATGCTCGAATTTTGTACACGACATCAGATTGGGCCACTTGTTGAGGAATATCCATTGTCTAAAGTTAATGAAGCCCTTGAACATCTAGATGCGGGAAAAGCAAGATATCGTATAGTCCTAAGGAATGATCTTGCTTAATCAATGAGGGAACAAACCTCATTTTTATCTTCGGTATTGTTATTCTATTCCAATCAAAGTTTAATCCACTCTAATACATTATAGTAAATTTATTTAAATAGTAATGTATACAAAACAGCAAGTCCTACCGTTTGTTTTAATTCATCTGATTCTTAGGCGAAATTTCCATGAATCGGCTTAAGCAAAATTCAATAAGAACAGATTATTTGCTTGTATGTTAACCATAGTTTCTTGATAATGATGTAATTATAAAGTTCTCAATTGCCTACTGATGGTAAAGTAAGTGTAAACTTTGATCCTTCAATCTTGTCATTTCCATCGTAACAATTTTCAGCCCATATCTTTCCCTCATGTGTCTCGATTATTTTTTTAGAAATGTACAAACCCAACCCGGTTCCTTTGCGTGATTTTGATACGAACTTGGTAAATAAATTAGGTAGAATTTCTGGATCAATCCCGCGTCCTGAATCACTAATGGTTAATAGAATCTCATGGGTTGACCTGTTCTCACTTAATCGCAGAGTAATTGTCCCCCTATCTGTAAATTCAACCGCATTTTCTAAGATGTTCACAATAACCTGAATAATTCGTGTTCTATCCGCAAATACATGTCCAAAATTTCTCCTGTTTTCAGAATTAGTATGATTGCAATCAATGGGTCTGGGCTCGAACATAATTTCTAATTGATTTTTATTTAAAAGATGTATATTATTATTGTATTCTCTTACAATTTCTTCTACGAGTTTCTCTAAACTAAAATATTCTTTATTTAGTATCAACAATTCATTTTCTAATTGGGTAACATTCAATACTTTATCAATTAACCGCGCAAGCCTCTTTGTACTCTGATTTATAGTAACTATAAACTTGCTACAGTTTTCGATATTTCCTGTGGTATTCATCAAGATATCAGAATATCCTAACAATGATTGCACAGGATTTCTAAGTTCATGTGCAGCAATATTAATAAATTCTTTTTGTAGTCTGTCCTGTAACTTTAATTTATCGTATAGTTCAGCTTGATTCCAAAGAGCTTCAAATATGGATGCATATGATTTAGAAATCCTGTGACTATTCGAATAGGATGAAAGTCCAATAGACTCGACCATATCGATCGAAGAAATGTTTTTTGATTCGATTATCAATGATTTATTCTTATCAACAATTAAGAATCCTATCTCAGTAAATAACTTGCTGTTTAGAATTTTCAATTTGAAATTTTCTACACCTTTGAATTTAAATTCCAGTGGGATCTCATCAGAATCAGAACTACTAGGAATCTTCCCATTAAAGTGGGTCAAAATAATTGATAATATTGTCAAAATCTTGTGTTGTATTTCATTATCAGTTTCCTCTACGATCAGGATTCTGATTTTTACATTCTTTTTTGATAGAGAGATATATTTCATAAACTCCATCATTCCCGATTCTACTTGTCTTAAAAATGAATTAAAATTAGGTAGTATAGCCAAAATTTCATGTTTAGCGGATGATATCAAAGTACGAACTAATTTCACTGACTCCTCAGGATCATCGATGGTTTCTATAAACGATAATTCAGTCTCCTCTTCTAGTGATTTTATGACTCTTTCTGGATCCTTGGCACTCTTCCACAGCTCTTCAAATACATTTGCAAAATGTTCTAAATATGATGGATCATTACTGTACAGAATACTGTCGCTAGGAGCGTTTTTTTCTGTTCTCTTAACGGCTATAATAAGATCCGAATTAGTGATAGTGTAATCAATAGAGGACATATCCTTGATATGTCGAACTTGTATTCCTAAATCTAGTAATTCTTTAACTATCTCTAGATTGTCCCTAGTGATCTCAACAAGGATTCTTATTCGTTTATGCGTATTTATCCGCTCATTTGTTATTGCATTTGTTATGGAATCTATAAGATGATTCTTGTTAATCCTTAAACCGTCAATAGATGTACAAACGTCAATTTCAGTAGAATTCCGTACCACTCGCTCAAACTCAGTTTCTATTAAATAATCACTAGATTCGGTGATTAATCTTGTTTCATAAGATTTGATCCCTTCCTTTAATTCTTTGATCTTCTTTTGTGCAGGTGTAGCATTTTTCCATAATGTATCAAAAATAAATTGCCCCTGAGCTACAACTTCGTCTACATTGCTGTAGATTACTTCGGTTAAGGGCTGTGCTTCTTGAAGGACTGTAGTAGCCATATACTCAGTTTCAGTAATAGCAATTCCCCCTTTAAGACCATCCAAATGTCTTAATTCAGTAACAGTTTTCACTAGTTTCTCGCAATATTGCAGATTTTCTTTTGTAATTACGGTGATACATCTAATTTTTCCTCCCCTTTTTAGAATATCCTCGTAGCCATTAGAGTATTGTGGGATTTCAATTACTATTGAAGGAGCTCTATGATCAAATGTAATATCCATCTTATGTCTAGCATTTTTCATAAATTCTACACCTTTTCCTACCGCTTTTTCAGCTCCATATAATATCTGGGTACTCTTATGCAGATGAAGACCATGATGAGGTAATGATTTTTCATCATATTTACCTGAAGCCATGGTTATACGAAAAATTAGTAAGAACGCATATAAAACCTATTTGTATAGCTCATAAAAATCATACCGATATCTTAGAAAATAAGCACTAAAGAAATATAACACGTTTAGCCAAATATACATGATTTTTTATAAATGAATATGATAATTGATGCCAATTGGTTGGCTTCACATCTAGACGATGAAAATGTGATAATAATTGATTCTAGGGGAATTATGCCCTTTAGATTCAGCCATATTAAGAATGCTACGCCATTGGGTGTGGAAAAAGTGATATCAACAGATGAAAATGGGTCTTATTTGGTAATCGCACCCCAAGTGGCTGAACAAATATTTACTAGCATGGGTATTGATGACACCAAAGTAGTTATAGTATATGGTGAATATCCGGATCCTTCACTTGCAAGAATAGTTTGGACACTCATTTATTTTGGGCACAGCAATGTAAAGATCCTAGACATTGGTTTTGAAAACTGGTTACAAGGTGGATACCCCGTTACAAAAGACTTTGAAACTAAGAATGCAGCGACAAAATCAGACAGAGGATTTGTGGCACATGTTAGAACAACTGAGAGAGCTGATGCACAATTAATTTATCAAGAGAAAGACAAGCCTGAAACTACTATCATAGATGCACGCACCGCTCAAGAGCATCTTCATGCGAGAATTCCTGGATCAATCCTACACAATTATGAAGAGGGAATGGGAGACAGGGGAAAAATGATCAAGGATGTTGAAGTGTTAAAACAAGATTTTGAAAAATTAGGTATTACCCAGGACAAACAAATAATATGCTATTGTCACTCTGGAATTCGAGCCGCACATACCTATTTGCAACTAAAACAAGCAGGTTTTGTTAATGTAAGACTGTATGATGGATCTATCATAGAT
>JARFXS010000099.1 GCA_029194465.1 Candidatus Nitrosocosmicus sp. | reverse complement strand
GCATCAATATTATTGATATCTCTTGAACCTTTTTTGAAATATTTAGTGATATAAATGAATATGCCGCTTATCAGAAATCCTAGAGACAACAGAAAGAAATCATAAAATGAAAATTCGAAGAGGGATTTTAATGCGAATGCGATAATTGCAGTTGGGATGGTTCCAATTATGATAAGCATCAATAGTTTTCGATATTCTTTGACAGCTTGCAAAGACATGGAACGAGAATAGAAAACAGACCTGAAAATCATTAGCAAATCAGTTCGATAAAACCCGATGAGACCTGCTAGAGTTCCTATATGAAGAATCAAATCAAAGAAAACAGGTACATGAATATTAAGTAATAATTGGGTTAGTGCTAGATGTCCTGAGCTAGATATTGGCAACCACTCCGTTATTCCTTGCACGATTCCCAAAATTAAAGATTGAACAATATCCACCGTCATTTTTTGTCTACTTGGTGATAGTGATTACTCATTTGCTATAAAATGTTTACATTATCCACAATGCGCTATTCCAAAAATAAATAATTCTTTGACAACGATTTGTACAGGGGTGAAGGTTCTAGTTATTGCGGCTATCGGTACTCGGGGGTTGTGATAGTGTAAAACAATCCTCTAGAAATCCCTCAGAACTCAATATTATGGCAACAAGTCATTCACTTGAAAATTAAAACAAAGTAAGATATTCAGAAGTCAAGCAATTCAAATTGACACTACGACGGACAAGAAAGCTCATATAGATTTATCCTTTTACTATACAATCTATGAATAAAATATACGCAAGATATTTTTGATATATTGTCGTCATTAAAGTACAATAACATATTTTGCACGACCCAAATGATGACCATTCCGCGATGGGGTAGGATACAACAGTGCCAATGTCATTACTCAATTCTCCCCCATCTTCTAGAACATGTTCGAAGAGAAAATACGATTTTTAAAATTATTTTATGAAATAGAAGATGTTACCGTAAACAATATGAGTTCGCTAAATGGTTTAATTCTTGTATATAATTGAAATACTATTAGACATAGAACACTAGTCAGGTAAGTAATTTTTTTGTTTCATCGTTACAAATCGAAAAACCGCTTAGTATTAGATCAATCTAATCATCATTGATTTGAAGAGAGATTTATTGAATATGATCCCACTATGTTTGTTTTAGTCTCGATGTCCCTTATGTATTTAATATTTGGTCAATTTCATACTGACTGCCGGTGTAATTATTTTCGGAGATGAGTCGTAATTAAATATCCAAGGTAATGGCATTTAGTAGCAGAGCATTTGTCTTTCGAAGTTAAATTGTTCATATTCTGACGATATTTGGATTGGATAACAGGGAAAAGGATGGCAGCGTGACAAATTCCTTCCCCCTTTTCATATCCAAATAACAAATCGTGTGTGAATTGAGCTGAGTTGAGCTTAAATGTTAGGAGGTAATATTGTTTTTATCTTTATGCTATGATATCTAAATGAAATATTAGGAATAATTCATGTTTTTCATATTGCCTACTTATTCATAATAACATACTAAACACCCAAGGCATTTAATATCGCCATAATGATTACACTTGTTGCTAGTTATTCAACTTCAACCATCTAGTAATATTGAGGCAAGAATACGAACTAGGCTTTTTTTAAGACATCCAAACATAATAAAACTCAGATAGGTTTTGATTTAAAGTAGTACATTGCTGAAGTATTTTGTCTATAGATAGATTTATTCTTAGTAAAGAAATAGATGGGTTGAAAATCATCAAATATTATTTAAGGTCATAATTGTACTGACCACAATTACATCCAAGTTTCATGCAGGGGTGTTTATTATTATCCTGGCTTTCATAATATAGATGATCTTCTTTTGTATGAAAACAATTCATACATGGTTTATATAGTTCTGTGCTGCTTCTACTGGCCATAGTCTTTATCAATATAGATAACCAAAATGTCGATAGATGTCAATCTAATATAATAGTTATGACGCTTTCAATGGAAAGTTCTTTTAACAATTCGATTAAACGACGAGTAGAATTCCAAGAGTCGAGGTTCGGACAAGCCATGGATTTTGTATGCGGTTCCAGTCACATACATAATAGTTAAAACAGATTCCATATATTATCGTATTATGACAGTAATATTTCTACGTAACAGTATTTTTAATATGCTGGATTGGTGAGTTAGATCAAAAGATAGAAAATACTTTGGACAGGCTAGGTTAGATCAATTGGCCTTCCAGTACCAATCCCCTATCCAAAGTGTAATAATGCCATTGAGGTAGAGAAAACTATCCATATAGGTAAATACATGCAAACTATTATCTTTATACTAAATAATCTAAATGAAACACGAGATCTTCAGACTTTACCAATACCACATTACGGTTTATTAAACCCTAAGGTAATTATTATCTTTGTGCAATGTTTTAATTGTGAAATAGAGTTTGTTCCTCAATTTCTAAGTTGCGAACCAACTTACAATATTAATACACGATTATGGCACAAATTATACTATCAATATTGTCCAACATGTAATACATACATTGTAGGAATTTATGAATTTAGTAACAACGAGACCATGTTCCCTGATGTATCGATGTTAGAACAGAGACTGAAAATATGTGTATGGAATCATACACCTAATAGGAACCAATAATTGAATTCTGGTCTTTGAAAGTCTAAATTACTAAATGATGAAAAAGGATAGGCATGAGGATCTTAGGTAGAGGTCATAGAAAGCCCTCAATCCTATCCTTTGGTCAAATAGAGCCATTATGGTAGAGCTGAGCCTTGACTTACCCAATATGTTTTATCTATTATTTTTAAAGTATCTAAATGAAATACGATATTTCTAAATTTTAATCTTGATAATCCTGGAAAAATAAAATGATCGATACAAAATTTTATCTTCGTTTCCTATTTAAGGATAATTTACCTGGATGACAAACATTCACACCATTTTTCTCATCGTATAATAAATGATGTATAGAGACGTATATGAAAGATATAAAGTATATAAGCCACTTTTATTAACAGATGTTCAATTTTTCAACCTATGGATAAGTCTATATTTACTCAAAGGATAATAGGAGGCGCGTTTTTAGGTGTGGCATCATTGATTCTGCCTAGTTTCTTTTGCCCAGACTTTCTTGTGACTGAATTAACTGGCGAAAGTCAACCAATTCTAAAAACACAAACGCTGTCGGTATTATTACCCCTGATTGGGAATAATGAGACCTTGCAATATGTTGCATGCCGAAGACTTGGCAACAAGCAACATATTGGAATTCATCAAGGAGATAGCGATGACAGGGTAAAGTTGTAGTATCATTGTTTGAAACCAAAATCCAATAGGTACTTTGTTGATTGGTTATAAACATTGCGAAGTGAAGACTTGAAAGGTCCAATGACCGACGCGACAATCAATGATCTAATTGGAAATATGACCTAGCTGAAATGAATACGTAAATATTCAAACTTGAATTCCTCTGGAGAGCCAGAGACAAATTTCGTTGTTAGAGAACAAGATGAGTAAGAATCAAATAATTAAGGTGATAAATGATCGGGCTTAAAGCTAGCTTCTTTCTTTGATCCACCCTTTTTTATTATTGACTTTCTGTTTAACTTGAGGATCTTACGGAGATGAACAAATAGGTTGAAAATTTGTTTTTATCCTCAATATGATATGCACGTTATCATCAAGAGGGACTATCACAATTTTTCTTTGTATTATTTTTGTGGCTTAGTTTTTTTGAAATGCATAAAACATATTGAATATTTAACAGTAACATCTTTAGGTATAAATTTGAATCTAACAAAAGGATAGGTAACAGAAAGTAACAGTGTGCCACATGACCGATCCTGCACTTATGAAGCATGTCTCGTAGAGTATGAGAGATAATGTATCGATATGATTTAGCCTTATCCCCATATAATCTAGATGAAACATAGACAACTATTCGTAACCTTAGAAAGAGTTGCAACAACCAGATTGTCCTTGTTCATATCCATCAGACCCAGCGGATCATTCTGCGTTCCAAAATAGAAGATATATCTACGATAATTTGGTAGATTTTCAAATCTTATTGCTTTATAAAAAAATAAAATCTAATCTATATATTGATTATAAACGCATCCAAATTGAGATATGACGTGGCTTATTATCTTGTTTTGGATAATACAAAATGATCTTTTCTTTACATGGTAGCAATTTATGCATGGTTTGAATAGGTCCAAATCTATTCGTTTCCCATCATGGCTCATCACTTGAATTCGTTAATAGAGAGCCATTACATTTAATGATTGTGTTTATTTATCTTTGATAAAGGTCATGCCAAAGCTCATCGCATTACTAATTATTACAATATATTTTGACAGTTATGGCCAGTATGATAACACAAGGTAGGCATAAGGAGAAACCATCATATATGAAAATAATGTTGTCCTTTTTCTTTCACAATATGAATAACAATCCGGAACAGGATACAGATTGCAATTTTGATAATTATCCGAATCCAGAAGTGAAACAAAATGACCTTCATATTTCTATCACACTATTAGTGTATGACAAAAAGGATTCATCCGATTTTCCTCCTGAAATTACATATTAACGTTTCAATATTTCAAAAAGATATCTAGAGCCAGCTGTTTCTGTTCCAAGATATCTATAATCATCTGGATTGGCTATATTATCTCCGTCCTCAAGAAAGCAAAAGGTTTTCACTTTTTCAGTCTTGTCATTCTCAAAGTAAACTAATATCTTATCCTGATAATCATCACTATGGAACCGAGTATCCTGCTCCTTTTTTAAACTCGATTTTAAGGCGCTCAAGCATGTCACTTTCGTCTATGACCTTTATTTTTAATCGCATTCAATAAACTAAAAATCACATCTATAAAATGTGTGTGTTAATCATATAGATATTAACCAAGATATGGTCCTAGATCATATTTCTTTTGATTACTGATATGAATATTTTGAGATAATAATTGAATTTAACCTAATAATTGATCTAGTATTGCAACATTAATCTAATGTATCTAATTATATCCACGCATGTTGGTCAGGCACCTACCATGCACCTACCGAGGATTATACTAGAGATGAACTTTACCTGAAACATTTCATTTCAACCAGTTTCAATACAGGCTACGGGCCCCTCTTTCGGGCACTCTTGTCACCCATATCAACAAATTCGATAATAGTGGAATGTCATTTAGTAAACTACAATCATTAATTTTGTCCTAAAATAAACGTATGACATGAAATTGAAGGATGGATGAGAAACTATCGAAAACAGAGTTTTTTCTATGACATACTATTACTTTTGCAGAATTATTTTTCTCATATTTGTACATTTTAACATGTTGGCTGGTGATCTGCAAAGATCTGGTTTATTTTATTATTTTTGATCACGTATATTGTGCATATTTTAATCGGAATATGAGGTTCTTTGAAGAATGAAAACGTCCTTCCGGGTCAGTGTCAACAACCTCTCGAATAGTCAGAGTATATCTATTTAGTAAATCATGCATGAATAATGTCAAAGTTTCAGAAGCAATTCCTTCAGGCTCTATAGTAATAGTATATGGAGATTCGTTGATTATTATGGTCATTACTAATTGATAATCACATTGAATATCACCTTTCCCAAAAATACCAATTCGTATGCCATCAAGTTGAAATCTTTCATCATTAGTGTGAATATCGTTCTGTCCTATTTTGATAGTCAATTCTCTAAGTGGCATGCACTAAGCATTGTTTAGATATCTTTTATCCCTTGTCTCTAGAATTATCGTAATGTATAAGGAAAAGGTAAATATCATAGTACTTCTACTATTCCTTATATTTGGAATCAAATCCTATAAAACACAATTTAAAAGGAAGTTAAGCCTGCAAAATAGATTCATTTTTACTATGGGGTTTCAACTCAGGATAATTATTCAAGTGACTAATTTTATGATATTAAAGTTTCCGAGGGATGAACAGATAAGTTGTTTAACATTATTAAATCTCACAAGAAGAAACAATTTTTTATCCTAGTACTGAATTTATTTAACACGTTAATAATCGATATTCCTCATACAGTATATTTTTTATAAGTGTACTTTGTGGACTCTCAACTATCATTTATAGCATTTATAGCTTTGACAACCTTGAGTCGCATCTTGCCGATATTTTGATAGCGTATTATGTCATTTCTCCTTCCATCTCGAATGGATAATAAATCGCCATCCTTAACAAGTTGTTGAAACGTCCTATTTCTCACATAATAACCTACTTCCTTTTCCAATATTTCCTCTAATACTAATAATTGCTCTGCTGTAAAAGACATGAAAATATTACTACTGGTTTTACTTACAGTCTCAGGCATACTTCTTATTTTTCACCTTTTCGACACCTTGGTAATAGATTTTGGCATTCTTCAAGCAGTCACTTATATGATTTTCACCAAATATCATGCTTAAAGTGTTAGTTACCTCATTATCATTAACTTTATTACCAGACACTTCAACGATAGAAGACATCCTCCTTAATACTATCTAATAGATATTGAGCTTTTCGCATAGATACTATATAGAGGATAGAGATTTGTCCATAGGTAAAGGAAATACTGTGGCATTATGCACTGGGAGAGTTGACTCATTATTCCTTCAATAAAAAACATACTCCTCTTCACTACTT
>JARFXS010000098.1 GCA_029194465.1 Candidatus Nitrosocosmicus sp. | reverse complement strand
GTTAAATACTTGATCACATCCTATTACTTAGGTATCATAAGCATAGATAAGTTTGTCAATTCATGGTATGAGGGAGAATAGGATGCTCACTCTAACCTCGTAACATCTTGTCTTCCTCCATTTCTAGCAATTCGTATTATCATTGAATACTATCTCATACATTCGAATTTACCTCAAGTATCGATTTGACATTGGCGTGATGTCATCTCGTGATGAGGTAGGTGACTTCGGCATATACTCCCTTAGATACGAGTTTCCTACCTCATTTCTATGTTCTCATTCTTTCTTTACTCTAATTTTCTCTGTTTCATGTCTAGTCTTAAAATTCGAAATAGAGTAGATCCAAGCATTGGAAAGAGTTTGAGATGTTGATCTCAAAAATTAATTTATTCCTATGTTTCCTATCAGTCATCTTCAGAACATTATTCTTACAAGATTTGCATTATTAATCATAGTACGGATATTCTATTTTAAATCCGGTAACTAGAGTTCTAGTAATTGATGAAATGTCAAAAATTAATTTATTCCTATGTTTCCTATCAGTCATCTTCAGAACATTATTCTTACAAGATTTGCATTATTAATCATAGTACGGATATTCTATTTTAAATCCGGTAACTAGAGTTCTAGTAATTCATGAAATGTGAATGTTTTACTCTGTTTACTATTAAATTGCGCATTTAGAAATTTCTAAATAATTTGAATTCCATATATAATTACTTACACCTACGACCAGAATATAGTTAGCGTTTCATTAGTGTGGACCGGTTTTTTTAAATTAAGATGTCAGTCATGTCTTATCTGTCTACATTATTATTCTCATTCCTATATGATTAATCTCGATAATTAGTAACAGAGTCTGTTAGGCTTCTGTCTTAAGATATCAAACTTTATTTAACTAAATAATAGATGAAGATATTGAATTATTACCGTTTAGTTAATGACCTCCTCCATTTCAAGGGTCAAAATCAATTACAGAAGTTACTGCACAAGACAATTTGACATTTGCTGGCGGAAAACACAAAAAATCAAACGATGCTGCTCAAAATATGACGCAAATTCAAGGAATTGATCAATCTTTAATTGTTGACTCTGGAAATAATACCGTCGCTTTAGAAAAAAATATAGGTTTATTGTTCAACCTTAATGATAGAAACAATGCATTGGGACAAGAACAAGTAGGCAATCGAAGAATCGAACTATGAAAACAACTTTTTTATGTGGGAATGAAAATATAAAAAATTTTTACCCTAGCATGGCATTATAGTCTCAATAACGTCATTTTGCGATTGAGTTTTATATATAAAGTTCTCAAAATAAATATGATAAAACAGGAAATATTTCGATGGAATAATACCATAATGGATGAAATAAATAATTTTCTACAAAGAGGAAATAAAAAGATAATTAATATTCAGGTGGTTAAAGATTTTGATGCTGTGGTAACTGGTGTAAATTATTTAGTCTTTTATGAAGAGGGTGCTGACTTCACATTTTAATTTTTATAGTTCCATACGAATTTCACAATAATAGTATTTTTCACAATTAGAAACAAAAGACTAAATCAAGATGTAATTGTTACTTAGTTAATTATCCTTCATGAATAAAATCATTAAAAACATAATTATCTTCATGGGAACTGTTTTTGCTATCTTCATGATATGTTTTGGATCGGCATTTGTCTATTCCGCAGTGATTGGAACTAATGATCATCGGGATGTTTCATTGTCTTTTTTAACCACAGGTTTAATGTGTCTAGCAATAGCATCTACCGTTCTCTTTCTCTCAATAAAATTATATCATCATAGATAATATTCACAACATATTTTCTAGATGTTTGAGAAAAGTGTAATCTTAACTTGTCAATATTATGGCATAGATAACCCAACCGAGAACAACCAAAACTCTGGCGTTAACTAGACCTTCTATGATCATATATTGAAGAAAATGTTCCTCCATAAATTATATTTTTAATTGTATCAGAAGATAGGAACTCATGCGGAAAGCCTAGATCTATCTTACTTACTTCATCTAATCTTTGTATATAGTCATTAGATAATACAAATTCTAAACACGCCAAGTTATCATTTATCTGTACAAGGTTTTTTGCTCCTATTATTGGTATTATCTTATTTCGAAATGTCTTTTTCGTTTGTCTTATCCAATTCAGTGCAACCTGCGAAGGCGTGCACTTAATCTCCTGAGCAATATTTACAACCTCTTCAGTAATTCTCAAATTTCTTTCTTTGAGTAAAATATTTGACATTTCTGAAAAACTTGCCACATTTAGTCTATTATCATTCTGCCTATCGGACGTCGATGATGAAGAACTCGTCCTAGTTTTAGAATCGTTAGTTGTACTCTCTTTCTGATTATGATCTTTGTTTACTGTATTTTCTATAAACGCTTTATTACTTGATTTGTTGTATTTTCCTGTCAGTACTCCACTTCCTAATGGAGACCATGCTGTTATTCCTATATCAAGAGCATTTGCCATGGGAAGTAGTTCCCGCTCTGAAGTCCTTTCAATTAAACTATATTCAATCTGAATGCTCGCAAACTCGGTCCAACCTTTAAGATTTGCAAGAGTATTAGCCTGTGAGACTATCCATGCTGGTGCATCTGATATTCCTATGTACAGTATCTTTCCTGATTTTATCATATCGTCTAGTGCACGCATCATCTCTTCTATTGGTGTTGTTTGATCCCATGCATGCACCCAATAAAGATCAATGTAGTCTGTATTTAGTCTCCTCAAACTTGCATCCAAAGATTGTACCATGTTCTTTCGATGATTTCCACCCGCATTGGGATCGCCTGCTCTTGTATTAGAGGTATATTTAGTAGCAATAACAAATCTCTCTCTATCATAAGAAGCAAAATCGCCGACATATTTTTCACTCGTTCCGTTTGTGTATATGTTAGCAGTATCAATAAAATTACCCCCAGCATCTACATATGCATCAAAGATTTTGCGAGAATCCTCTTTGGAAGCACCCCATCCCCATTCCTTACCAAATGTCATTGTACCAAGACAAATCTCTGAAACTCTAAGACCGCTTTTGCCTAAAAGATAATATTTCATATGTAATAGTCTAATTCATCAATTTAAATAAAAACTCTGTTTCTGAATTTTGAATTGTTATCCTGCTGATTTTGATATAATTGTTGTTTTTGACTGTTTATTCTTTCTTTTTGTGGTTTCGCGCTGTAAACTAATTTATGCTGATAAAAGTGACTAAATGAAAATTGAAAAGAAACTGACGGACATAATAGGATACTTATGTGAGCGGTAATTCGGTACGTAAAGAACTTAAGTTATGGTCGATTATATCCATAAATAGTAGGACTATATGACATACAACTGCTATTTTTCTAGTGATTTCATATATCAATTATCAAGATTACATTCAACCTTGAATCGTATTCCCACTGACGCATTCAAACAAATATGAGATCTTCAGAAAATGACTAAAATTCAACTCTGGTTGATACTTGACTAACCAAATAGAAATGAATTACATTATGATGCTTAATGAAAAAACACTTTCAACAACCTAATATCTTACATGAGTGTTATTATCCATAACTGTTGTTCTTCAACTAACTTAATAATATCTAGCATATTCAATATATACATGGCAGATTTTCCAGATGAAATTGTCTACCCAAGTGGTGTTAAAGTATATATTGATAGAAACAGATGGTTACTAGGTCTGAAGAAACCATATACACTTAATCAAGTGACGAGTACTCTTCCATCTCCAATGACTTTGGAGAATCCTGTGAATCCTGACGAAAGAATGAACCATACCAATAAGAGGTTCTGGATCTATAATTCTGAATTATACACTCCTGCAGACATGAGCGGAACATTACATAATCTATTTGTACAGGATTTTGATTGGGTTGCTCCAGTTTATAATAATCCAGACATTTCAGGCCAACAAGGAATGATATGTCCGTTACCACATGTTCTGATACTCACATTTACAACTCAAGCAAGTAGTGATGAATCATCCATTTCTCAAGATCTTTATAACCATTATTCTATTAAAAAGTCGATTGAAAAATCTAAGTATTCCGGAAAGAATACATACTACTATGAAATCGAGGATCTAAATAATTTTAATGCGTTTAAAATAAAAAGTATTTTGGATTCTGATACAGATATTTATAGTTTAATACGTTTTGAGCACATGCCTATGATAATTCCAGTTTCTAATGTTCCTAATGATTCTCAATATGCTGGTCAGTGGAGCATGAGAAAAATTAGAGCTGGAGGCCTAGCTACCACTCCGCCAACCCTACCGGATAGAGTTACTACTGCATGGGATCTTGCGATAGGTAGCCAAGATGTGGTCATTGCTGTGCTTGACTCGGGATGTGATTTAAATCATCCCGATCTAAAATTTGCCAGCTCAGGAGTAAACTTAAATACCATGGCTGGAAACGGTTCTCCGGTAGAACCTCCTGGTCCTACAGATATTGGACATGGAACCGCGGTTGCAGGAATAATCGCAGCTACAATAAATAATTCATTGGGGGTGGCAGGTGTTGCAGGAAATTGTAAGATACTTCCATTGGCATTTGTAAATTGGACTGAAGAAGAACTTATTAGAGGGATAAATTTCGCAAAAATGTTTAATGCAAAAGTTATCAATATGAGTATCGTTTTTAATATTCCCGATGTAACGGCAGTAGAAGAGACTATGAGAGAGACGTCAGCTGATATACTTTTATGCGCCTCAACAGGTAACGTTAATAGTAGTACGATAAATTATCCAGCTAGGAGCAAATATGTGATGGCATGTGGAGGATCAGATCAAAATGATAATCGTCAGTCACCCACAAGTTCACCTTCAGGGGGGACAGCATATACCGGTTCTAATTTTGGACCAGAACTATCGGTAGTAGCACCAGGTATTATGATATCCACCACCGATATGACAGGATCCTTGGGGTATGATCCATCAAATGATTATATTACAGGTTTTTTTGGAACCTCGGCAGCAGTTCCTCATCTGTCAGGCTTAGCCGGATTAATTTTTAGTGTATATCCAGACATAAATCCAGAGGAGGCCCGAAACATCATAGAAAGAACCGCTGATAAAGTTGGTACTTTACCTTACAGTAAAGATCCAGATCATTCTAATGGTACCTGGAATATAGAAATGGGCTATGGACGTATAAATGCTCTTCGGGCTATACTGGCAGCTGCATCCTTTAACCCTGACTCACCATGGTATCGTGAAGTTATAATTGAAGGACCCATGATATTGCACGATTATGAAGACTTTGGTGATGATGAAGAAAAAACTGCTTCATTTAATGGTGGCGTCCCTGCAACCTATCAATTAGGACCATTTGATACACATGTAGACATACCTGTTTGGATCGAGAAGGTAGGAGGAGAAGTAAGAGGAGAGGTACGTTTAACCTTAGATTGGAAAACTGATTCGTCTATTGATGTTAATTATAATATCAGGTTGTATGAGGGAACTTCTGAAGATACGACCGATTTAGATGGAGAGAAATCTGGATTATTGAATGTTCCTAAAGATGGCGTTGGTAACCTAAAAGAAACAGTATTGAATGACGATGAAGGAGATAATGACTTTATTAAACTAGATCTAAAAATTACTAATAATAAGAGGATATGATTATCCTTCAAGCTGGTTTTACCATTTTAATATAATCCGTTACCCATTAATGCAAATAAGGCTTTTGTGAAGTACTGCATGCTTTCCTTGCTCTGGACATCGTTAATAGCTCCCTGAGCATCAATTTTTCCCTTTATACCCTGGATCAGCAAAGTGGTCTCAGGTGTAAAGGTTGCCATAAGGGTACGCATGATCAATTTCAACTCTTCGTGACCTTTTAGCCCGCTTGTGGAAGCAGTGATGATTCCTAATGGCTTCCCAGAAAAGACGGTAGTGGCTACACACCATTCTAAGGCGTTTTTTAACCCCGAGGGTATACTGAATAAGTACTCTGGAGTGCTGATAATGATTCCATCAGCGTCGTGGATAAGGTTGCGTAGGCTGGTAATTTCTGACGGAGTATGTTCCAGAGACTGATCCGGGTCGAAATGCGGTAATGTTTTCAACTGGTCGTAAACAATTACTTGGAAAATATCCCTAGCTTCTGATCGGATGAACTCTACCAATATGTGATTGGCCGATGACGTTGAGGCGCTTCCGATTAGGGCTACAACGTTCTTCATATCCTACAATTAACTTTCAAAAGTTGTGTATAAAAAGAATTCAGACTTCATTGTATTGTTATGTCTCAAAATAATATCTTAGGGAAACCATAAGTTTCTAATAAGGTTAACAAGCTAGTTATAGACAGAAAATAAAAAAACTTTTTTGATGATGAGAATATAGCAGAAACCACCAGACCCGATCTATTGATGCACTTCCGATGAGAAGTGATCTAAATTCGATGAATAGCAACTTAGCACAAAGTTTTTAAGAAATACTATTCTCTAATTTCACACTAGAATCC
>JARFXS010000097.1 GCA_029194465.1 Candidatus Nitrosocosmicus sp. | reverse complement strand
ATCAAAATGTTGGAATATTTTCGAAAAGAAAATTAAAAAGTTTGGTATTGATCAAACTTGACAATATCACATAAAGGTATATTTATATCGAGTATTTATATACCCCAAGGAAACGAATAATGCCCCAAACAAAGCCAATGGTAAGTATAGAAAACGTTGTGGCATCTGCAACGGTCAATCAAACTATAAATTTAAACTTGATAACTCAGATATTTCCCGATGTAGAATATCATCCAGACCAATTTCCGGGCTTAGTATTTAGATTAAAAGCCCCCAAAACTGCTACATTAATTTTTAGTTCAGGAAAGATGGTCTGTACCGGGGCAAAATCAGAGGAGCAGGCCATCAAAGCAGTAAGAAGTGTGGTTCAAAAATTGCGGAAAGGTGGAATTCCTGTAGAAAATGATCCGATAATTGAGATTCAGAATATCGTTGCTTCAGCAAGTTTAGGGGGTAAAATCCATCTGGAATTAGCGGCCAGAATATTGCCAAGAAGTATGTACGAGCCCGAGCAATTTCCAGGATTGATACATAGGATGTTAGATCCAAAAACGGTAATTTTGTTATTTGCCAGTGGCAAACTTGTTTGCACTGGAGCAAAAAAAGAAACAGAAGTTTATAGGGCAGTAACCAATTTGCATACCCTTTTGGAAGAAAAGAATTTAATGATTTACGAAAGCTAAGATTCTACTAACTCTTCTTTTATTCTATCGTATTCGTTCTTGTTGATCCTAGCGTTGTCATTCAAGACGTCAATAATCCGAAGAATTGTAATTGCACTTCTTATCTTTAATGTGAACTGATCAAATAAATTTTGAGAACCTTGCTGCCTATCGACTAGTACAACAACTCCACTTACGACCGAATTATTGGACAACGATTTTACAGCCGTTAATATTGACTGCCCAGTAGTAATTACATCATCCACAAATAATATTTTTGAATTGGGTTCTAATGCTCCTTCTATTTTTTTTTGAGTACCATAATTCTTTAGGTCTTTCCTTACGTATATATGAGGTTTAAAGAGTTCGTAGGAAAGAGCTGAGCCAAAAACGGTCCCTGAAGTTGGAACAGAGCATAAATAATCAAAATTTTCGAGACCAATTTGGGAATGGATAAGAGTCTTCAGTAAGGATATGGTCTTTCTGAAATACAATGGATAACTCTGTAGAATTCGCAAATCCAAATAGAAACGGCTCTTCCTGCCACTTGATAACGTAAAATTACCAATCTTGATAGCCTTTTTATCGAATAAAAACAGTATGAGATCTTCCTCCAATTGAATTTTATCATTTTCGTTCAACTTCTCCTAATTAGATGATCTTGGATTTTATATGTTACTTATTATTAAATAGTTTAATATGCCGGAAATATGGTTAGGTTATGGCGATTCAGAAATCATACTGGATATCAAATATGAAAATATTTCCCAAGTACTGAGACCCTCGATGAATAAGTTAGATCTAATAACATTAGAAAATGAAATTAAGAGCAAAATAGTGATTCAAGAATCAACTCTGATTCTGATTACAAGCCCATTCTTCTTTATCCTGCCAATATTATCAGTTATCCAAAAAATGTCTAAACAATTGAATATTGAAAAAATTGAGTACTGCATACTTTCAAAATCTCTTCCCCAAAGAGTAAAACAACAGCTGAATGAGAACAGTATCACCATCGGCAGATTAGCCAGCGAGGAAGTACCGGAAAAAATAAAAAAATTTGACAATATCATCTTAATCGATAGGATTGAATATGATCCGGTCTTTGGCTATGCTGGATCCCCAGTCAGACTTTTGAGGGAATGCTATCCAGACGAAATGAACCAGGTATATACGTTCATATTTGATTCGTTACCCCAACCTGGTACATACAACGAACCCCTTAAGTTGGCTGTCGAAGTTACGTGCAAGATAAGTTGTCAGTCCATACATGTAATTTCTAATAACGAAGGAATTGACTCGCTTTTCATAGGAGACCTTTCATATTCATTTAATGAAGCTATTCAAAAATTTAAGTCGATAACTCAACCATCCGCTGTATCTTCAAAATCTGCATTCATCTCCGGGAACACAAACTATTCCTACCAAATGACGCTTGGAAATAGTTTAAACCTCTTATGGAATAATTACAATGTAATAAGCGACAATGGCATAATAATATTATTATCGGAAAGTAGAGGTGGAGTAGGGAATGGTACTTTACTTAAACTCATTGAAAACAGACTGGATTTAGCTGGACTGAATAAATATCAATATTCAAAAGATATGGAGCACATTAATTTTCTAAAAATGCTAAGAGAAAAGTATGAGATTTATTTAATTTCAAGTCTTCCTCGAATTTATACCGACAAATTAGGATTTAAATCGCTGCAAAGAATAAAGGATGGATTAGATCTAGTAATTGAAAAGAATGGTAAGTATTCAAAATCCATCATAATTCCAAATTCTGAAATTACACGGGTTAGTTCATAAATTTGAAATAAATATTTGAGCAACAAACAGTCGTTTCTTAAATATTACTTTGGTGAAATCGTCAAACCTAGAATGGAGATATTTTCTAAAGTCTAGAAAGGCTGGATTTGATTTCTTGTATACCTGCTTCTGTCTTAAATCCTGTTGATGAGAAAATTGTCGGGCTGGTGTTATATCCATCACAGATTAATTTATCAACAATTTTGGGAAGGGGATGTGTACTATTTTTCATAATTTTCCCAAATTCGTCACTATTGTAATGATACGGAATATTATCTAATTCTTTTGATGCAATCTCGAAAAACTTTTTGATTGGATTCTTATTTTGTTTAACATATTTTCCTATATTCGTAAATTTTGCTTCTGACTGAACTATTTCACCTAGTATTTTTAAAATCACGTTCTTATCGAACGTGTGAGATACCCATAATGGACCACCCATCCTCATCTTTTTTTGGCACAATGGACATTCGATATCGGATGGAGTTTTGTTCATCAATCCTCGATATCCACATTCAAAACAGTGAAGAATATATCCTAATTTGTCAGATATTTTATTTGCTAAATAATTACTTTTCGATACTTTGCAATAAATTCGAATATAATTTCTGTACGAATGTGCAAATATTGGATTAATATATAGATCAAGCCTGGATGCTACTAGGGCAGTACTAGATAATAACAATCTTGTACCTATTTCCAAGGAATACCTAGTTCTCAAAGGAATTCCATAATATTTTCTATGACAAACTCTAGGATAAACACCCTGCAAAACAGCGGTGTCGGTCGCAGTAATTGAAATCATACCGTCATTTTCTACACCACGCAAGATGCAATCCAAAAACGGCGCAGGGGTTCCGAAAGGGTCCAAATCAATTACGGTCGCACGATTATCAAAATTGGCACTACAGGAAAGGAATTTACAGGTCTCAGATGTATAGAAATCAGACTTGTGGTAGATATTGTTGATCATGGCATTAACCTTCGCAGTTTGAGCTGACAACAGATTAAAGTCATTAAAAACCACTTTCTGAATCTGTGGGATTTCTTTTCCGACTCTTACCCCTCTAGCTCCTAACCCACACATGGAATCAACAAAGCAAATATTTTTCCTTGACTGATCAATAAAGTGTCGGTATATCAAAATAGAAATATCTCTATTAAATTTTGCAGCAGGATTAAAGAAAGCAGGAAATTTAGGAGGCTCCATTTGGGTTACGGCTTGTGCTGGAACCAAAAGTGTGACTTCCCCTTCCTTGATCTCTGACCAATCATATGTGCTGTTCTCTCTTTCCAAATAGTAGGAGGAGATCAGTCCCATATTTATTCAATCTCAATTTTCACCCTTAGTGAATAAGATAACATCAAAATAACATTTCATTACTTTGACAAGGTCAACAATATTATATTTTCTAAACCTAGGTATACTCATTTTTATGGGAATTGAATTTTATTGAACTAAATTTTTTTTAAGATAGAAAACTACATTCCTCAGCGAAGATTAAATTGTAGCGGATTGAAAAATTTAAGCATAGGATTTTCTTATTTTCTCAAATCAAACTTTTCTTGATGCAAATATATTCTTAAATTAAGCACATGTTAATACATTTGCTTTGTAGAAAGTTCCCAGATTCATTTCTTTTTTTTCTATAGCTTCCTCAAAGCAAAGTGCAGTCTGGAGTCTAGCCAACTATCAGTAGATTGTTTTTACAAATAGTTTTATTATTCTTACTTTATTACTTAATTGAGGTTAAAATCTATGCGCCAAATCTATGATTATTTTCTATATTTTTGAGATGTTAAACTATCTCATTTATTAACCAGGTTTTTCATTACATAGGCTTAGTGAATTCAAAGTAAGAGTGGATAAAATTGTTGTTAAGTGAAATTGATGAAGGTCGAGGTTCTTGTGATTGGGCCCTCTAGTAATCGCTGGTATCTCTTTCGACCCAACTGGAATAGATAGGCTTAGGGACAATGGCATTACAGATTCTAAGAAACTTACAACACGAAGGAGGGAAACTTTGTATACTAAGATTTTACAATCTGCTGTTTCTATATTCGTATGTAGGATTAGTCCTGTAACAATTGACAGTTATGTGAACCGCAAAAAATTGAACGTTTTAGAATCAAGATACATGACTATCATCGCAGATAACATTAGAGCAGACAAGATTATTATTGATGCATGTGATGTAAAACCCGATCGGTTCAAACAGTCTATATTAAAAAACTTGACAAACAAGTCAGTCAAGATATACTGCTTTCACAAGGCTGACACAGACAATTTGATTGTCTCTGCAGCATCTATTATGGCAAAGGTAACCAGGGATAGAGAGATAAAGAAAATAGAGAAGATCTTATGTAAAAAAATAGGGTCAGGATACCCCTCTGATCCATCAACAAAATTATTCCTGAGAAATCATCTTTTTGATAACGATAATAAAAATTATATTAGATTTTCGTGGAGCCCTGTAAAGAGGCTAATAGACGAAGGCGCGCAAACCAAGCTTTTTTAATAATAAGTTTCGCTTATCAATCTACCTAAACTAAATATTTGGCATGAATCAATGAATGATCCTTATCAAAAGGCTCTAAGTTAATAATCTGCAAAATCTGGAATTGATTATTCTCAAGTTTCTTAGCTTCTTTTTGAGTTACCAACTTTGGATCGGTCAATACATCAATACTTCTAGTCTTAATGACTATTATCAAATCGCCCCCGGGTTTTAGGTAACATTTGCAATTATTAATTGCAATATCAGTCTGATCTGGCTGCGCAATATCTGAGTACACCACATCTACCAATCCATAGTACGAATAATAATGTAAAAATCTTCTTGCGTCCATCAAAATAGGAATGATATTTTTTCTTCTTGAGGCCACATTTTCCAAAAATTCCCTAGCAACCCGGACAGATGGTTCGACAGCAAATATCAATCCTTTATTTCCTACTATATCGGATACATGACTTACGGTCGTTCCGGTTGACGCTCCTAAATAGAGGACTGAAGAAGTTTCTTTAATTGGATTCTCCTTAAGATTCTTTAGTAGGGCTCCGGCCAACTTACTTCTGTAAGGTTCCCATATTCTATATTCAAGATCATCAATTTTTATTATTTTTTCTCCATAAACGCTTTTTCCTGTGTCTAGATTTTGGGTTGCCAAATATTTCTCTTTTGCTTGGTCTACCAAAATAACAAATGACCCATTGTCGTATGATTTATACAAAGATAATTGATTCATCTAACATGCCTCCAAAATTATACAAGATCCATTACTTTTTATTTGATTTGTGGAATCGTTTTTTGAATTTATTCTTCTTGAATTTAAAATCTTTGTCTCCATCTCTATCTCGATCTCTATCTCTCCCGTATTTCTTTCCTTTATTTCTAGTATATGAATCCCTTTCGCTTCGCTTGAAATTCTGCTGTTGTTGTCTCTGTTGAATTTCGGAAGGTTCTTTATACTTTTCTTGAATTTCTGTTATCCGATCATTCAACTTACTTGCCAATGCATTGCTTGATTCTGGATTCCGACTATAGAGATCTACTCTTGCAGCAATAGCAGCTTTTGAAGAAATGGCCCTTGCCAATTTTCCCCTTTGCCACTTTGGTGCTGAATGAATAACCGGATGCTGAAAAAGCAAACCGTGTTTTGGGGGATTAGCGCCAGTTTTCAAAGTTCTAAATAATGCCTTCTCTGCTCCAAGAATCTGGATAGTGCTAGATGACAAAGACGCTAGCCTTTTTAAGCTCCCTGCTTTGGCTATTAATCGTGCTCCAACAGTGGCAGTTAGTAATTCCTTCAAGTTTGGTGATATTATTTCCATGGTAGCGTCGATATGATCCTCTAATGTCTTCCTAATTTGTGCTAATGAGATGACTTCATTGGCTAGACTCTGCAATATTAATAAATTTTCTTCTGTAATCTTACCTCCCTTGCTCCTATTCGCTGTCATTTGAATAATCTCAATTTTATTGTCCGGGATTTCCAAAGTTTGTAAGAATTCTACAGTTATTTCTTCCCTCTTTCCAACCTTAGAAACAATGTTTGCGTAAGTCGTAATATTTTGGAGCAGATTATCTAGTTCAGGAAAGTGAAGGCCATACCATTCTCTCATACGAGTTCCCACCGTATTTAATATCTTATCGATTTCATCCAACGCATTGATGGATTGACTGATATGCAGATCCAATTGTTCTGATGCTTCCCGAACCCTTATGGAAGACCATTTAAGAGCAAACTCTCTCAAATCACTAGATATATCATTCGCGAATTCTGAATGGTTCTGTTGATATGAATCAAACATTTGTTTGTAGGAACTAATCTTATCGATCTGAAATTGCTTTTCCTCTACTTCAGCTATTTTTTCAGCATTAAATGTATTATTTTTTAGGAATTC
>JARFXS010000006.1 GCA_029194465.1 Candidatus Nitrosocosmicus sp. | reverse complement strand
CTATGAGGTAGTCCGTCGAAAACATATACTAATTTGACTCCATCACTAAGTAAATTTATGTTTCTATAAAAAAGTCCACTAAGATGACTGGTGGGTTCTCCTTGGTTGTTTGCAAGTAATTCTCCAGTGGGGCCTCTAATTGTCGCTAAGAATTGATAAATTACATTGAAAGCATCTATTGCAACCACTTTTCCATCTAAATCGGGAATTCTGATAGGATTAGATGTAATCAATGGTTTTAGGTTTAGTCCCATATTCTGATGTTCTACCATTTATGATTTTTAAGTATTTGACATTTTACAGTCTTGTAATGATGAGACTATTTTTTAATTGAATTTTTGCAAAATGATCAAGGACTATCCACTTCTCGTCTAATATTGGTATACTTCAAAGGTGTAAAAAGTAGTCCGTGGAGTAACGTAAGAATTTTGAAGAAACTTATTTAATACTCTATTATAAAGATGAGTCTTATCCCGTTAGTTGTATATGTGAAGGAAGTCGGTTCCCTCAAGATAGTTACCCTCAAAACTGATGAAAAAGCACTACTCGAGCAGATCATGCCCCATAACATTCATTTGGAAGTGAAAGGTCACTCACCAACTAAAGAAGAAAAGGTTATCCCATTAGGCAAAGCTGAAAGATTTCCTCAAGCAATATCCAATAATACCTGTGGATTATCTAAAAAAATAAATTTTAAATTAACAAAATCGTATTAACTTTTTATTCATATTAATTATCAACAAAAAATATGGATGTAGTCAAAACCGTAAAAGGTTGATCATATTAAACGTTCAATCTTGGTACATGAAATTCTAATAATTACCTATGAGGAGGTTTGGGTTTAGCTTCTCACAGGTAAGAGATACTATTGAAATACCTTGAATCTTTTCACTATTAATTTAGAATTTAAGTTTTAACGAGCAAATTTCTGTTCGATTATACTATAAGATATATGCAAGTATTATAGCCATTGTGTTATTTACAAGAAAAACAGCTGCTTTAAATATTAGATCTATAACGAGCTCTTCCAAACAGATGAAATCTGATTTAGAACATTCAAATCTGTGCATTCTTTCACAATATATAGATCCTTACTTCTCCTGATGACTATGTTGATTTTCCTATTGGTAACAGACTATTTGTTAGGGGAGTAACCTAGAGATGAGATTATCTCGATGAAGTGGTAAATACGCGTGAGTCTATGAATGAATTATCATAATGTTTTGAAACGTCTATCCTAAAACACATAACACTTCAACTGCATCTTAGTTACCTTTTATTTTACTCACAATACTTAGTTTGTATAGTTTGATTGTAAATGAGCCCTCTTTTGAATTGAAAACTATTTTTACATAAGATAATTTGTTAGACTGATGTCTTTTTCCGTTCATCTGTATGCATTTATTATCCTCGATCAAAAACATTTGTGAAGCTAATCCTATTTGATATTCATTGTGTCAACTTAACTAAGTAGTACAAACAAACACAAGTGTCTAAAACGAACCATATATCCGTTGGTTGATAAAAAAATACTATAGTTTAGCTGATATTCCCCCATCTAGAGTCATCACTGTTCCGGTTATCCACTTTGAATCATCTGAAGCTAAAAATAAAATGGCATTAGCAACATCCTCTGGATCGCCAATCCTTTTTAATGGAAATGATCCCTCTAACATCCTTTTTGCGTTTTCGTCCTGTAAATATGGTTCCATCATAGGACTGCGAATGGTAGACGGTGCTATACAATTACATCTTATATTGTATTGTCCGTATTCTACTGCTATACTTTTTGTTAACATTATGATACCTGCCTTTGTGACACCATATACTGAAAATGGTACCTTTGGTATAGCTCTTATTCCCAATAATGATGATATATTGATGATATTACCTGATTTTTGTTCGATCATCAAGGGAATCGCTGCTTTGATAGGCTGAAACGTTCCTTTTAGATTAACATTCATCAAGTTCGTCCATTGATCTTCAGTCATTAGATGGAATGGTGTAGGATCGTTAATTATTGCCGCACAATTTATTAGATTATCTATTCTATCAAAAGCAGTCAAAGTTTGTTCAATGACACTTAATACCTCAGATTCATGAGATACATCCGCCGCCATATGTATCAGATTATCATTCTTGCCCAACTCCTCTACCGTTTTTTTTAATTTATTTTTATTTCTAGAAACTAAAACCACTTTACTACCTTCTTCAAGTACTTTTTGTGCTACTGATTTTCCAATCCCACCAGATGCACCTGTAATAATAGTTACCTTTCCATTCAGTTTCATGAAATAATTACGATGCAATTAATTAAAAGGCTTTTCAATTTTGCTTGTCCAATTCTCGATATTTATGAAAAAAGGTACTAAAAATGTTGTTATTGATAGAATGTAATGAACATGGTTAATTAATATCGGACAATATTACCCAATTTAACGATAAGAATTATGACAAAATAGATTAATATTGGAAAAATCTTATTTTTTCTATGGTTAACGAATTAACTTGTCCTAATTGTTCAACCATGATGCGCGCCAATCAAAGATATGGAGTTGATATCGATTTCTGCCCTTCTTGCAAGGGTATCTGGCTAGATAGAGGTGAAATAGAAAAAATCGCTAATGCTTCTAAAAGATATGATGAGGACCCCTGCATATTCAAATGAACGTCCTGGAAATTATGACGATTATTCAAGGGAAGTAAGAAAATACTAAAGGACGATGATTATGATCATCATCGATATGAATCTAGTCAATATGGTTACAAAAGAAAAAACGAGGATTTTTCATCGACTTTTTTTGATTTTGATTAACAAGTAACAAACATCATATTTTTTGAAGCTACTCAAATTTTATCAATTCTATCTTATTTAAAATTATTAAGAATTCAGAACTTATCATAACGTAGGTTTCCCTCTTATTTGATTTTTGCCGTTATTTTTTATATTGATTTTCTTTTCTCTGTTTAGTATGATTATTATGATAAGAGGAATATGAAACTAAAATAATCATTATTTCTAATGTAATGACTATAAAAAAACCATTAATAATCAACCAAACGTAGCAAATTGTTAAAATATAGTCATATGCATTCTTCAGCATATAGTTTGGATATATTTTACTTTATAATAAACTAAAAGATCAAGGTCTAAAAAATTAGTCAAACATCTATTATCTCCTCAAAGCACAACCCGAAAGATTCATGAATCTATAACATATAAGGAAACTGACTACCCTAATCTTGGTTTTTCATCCGTTTGATCATTCTTGACGGTTGAATATCGATTATATCATTTTGAAAAAATCGCATTTAGTAGAATACAGAGATTACCATGATTGAATCGGTATATTATAATAATATTTGGGAGTTTGATCATTCTTGACATGAATATCCGTAGGCTAGATCCTCTGATAAAAATAAAGTCTTGGATTTTTGCATGAATACGTTTGAATGGGGGATTATATTGATAGAGCTTTTGGGATAATTGGATAAGTGAGCCATCGAGTCTGCTATTTGTCTCAGAAACTCAGTTATCATCTTTCATTTTCAAATCAGATCTCGTAGGAGTCATCCATATTCTTCATTGTTCAAATAATTCATTATGGATTGAAGGCTACGGATAAATAGTTTTATAGAAACAATGGTTTTGCTACCGCCTCTTAAATCATAGTATTGATTATGGAATCAAGAATAACTTAAATGAATGTTGTGCTTTTGGTTTCTCAAGGTAATTTTGCCTCTCAAAAAATGCTAGAAAATTAGGATTTTTGAATCTCTTCACATGCACTTATTATAATATACGGTTAGAAAAATTAGGGATTTACGGGCAAGAAATTATCCCCAATTCCAAATACGCGATCAATCAAATTAGTTATTAAGACACCACAGTTAGCTGACGTCATGAATTCGTAGATACTTATCTGATCTAAATATTATAAAGATTATGGATGATAAAGATATTTTGATTCCTAGAGTTACAAGTTCGATATGGATTATTCAAACTTAGTTTTACTAATAAAAAGTAATGAAAAGTTTTAAATGAAGATAGAATAATGAGTTGTAATGATAAAAACAATTGTTCTGGTCAGATTTGAATAAAAAACCTGTGATACAAATTAGTTAGAGAAATATTTCAGCATATCGGATGATGATCGATTTGATAATATTCAGAGGTTTTTTACGACTTTTCTGGGATTGAAAATTTGTTTCTAATCAATTGATTACTCGGATCGGTTTTATCTGTATGCAAAAAAATTAAGATATTCGGGACATATAATATACCCGTGAATGATTCAAAACAAACAACCCACTATACCGTTGCATTATTATTGCCTAATCGATTCTGACATGTTAGAAATATCAATGACGCATGAGAATTTGAATGTTTGCCATTAAAGATAAGATTGTTTCATTGATCAAATAATATACTTGGATAGGGACATTAATAATATCGACGTCAATTTACCAGCTAAATATGCAGTTAAATTCAAATAATTCTAATACAGAAAATTGTCGAGTTTCCTCTTTTACTTCTTTTTTCCACTCAGTATTAATTTATAAATGAATTAATATTCTTCTATGCATCCAGATAAAGCAGCTTTCCCGTAAATTAATAAAAAATCAAAAATAATTGTAAACAGTAAAAATATCGCTTTCACTAGCTTTCCCCAAGAAAAAAGAAAGTCAATTTATAATCCATTACATATTTTTCGAGTAATCCAAGTCTCAAAATTATGCCAAAGAGAAGTAATGACGATACGTGTATGTGTAGCCAATATATAGGAGAGCAGTTGGAAAATCATCCAGGACAAGATTTATACTAAGCCTTTTTGTAGAATCTTAATGTCTTATCAGAATATTTATTGGCTAGATATACAGAGACACCAAAAACAATCAGATAGGGGACTATGAATTCAATTGGAACCCCAATGATGAAATATGAACTATAGAGCAAAAAATAATGTAAGCGTGAACTGTATAATTGAATGGGTGATTACTTTTCTCTTATTTAATTTTCAACTACTGATTTAAATCTCATGTCTATGCCACTATTTCATCTTATTTTGATTCGTCATTTATGTAATTTTGTATTCAAACGAATTAGTTTAATGATATCTGATTTCATAACACTAATCTAAATTTACCGCTCATTTTGAGGATTAGAGGTAGACCGGGATCCATTCTAATTTTTTGATTTGGGATAAGCCAATCTCCAATAGCTTGAAACGGTAGTACATAGTATACCCTCTTGCCATGCAAAAAGATTCCCCTATACAACCACGTATTCCTCCGCCAAATGAAATAACTAAATCTTGGTAAATGTCTTTTAAACTCATCAGTCCATCTGTCAGGATTGAATTCGTCGATTATCAAATATCGACTATCATGGTGCATAACATATTGACTCATTAGGATTGAAGATCCTTTTGGAATCGTATTTATCAATCAAATAATCTTCTTCGGCCAACCTGCCAATGCTCCAAAACAGGTGGATAAATGCGCATTATTCTCTAAATATTTTTTCAATATACCCGAATTTGGGATCTGACGCTAATTTCTGCCTCTTCCTCAGATCTTTTCTTCCATCCATATTTTTTGTACATGAATCATTTCTTCATTGGGATATATAATACGTCCAAGTAACTGCATTTACGTAGCTTTCGTCCCAAGTGAGCATGGTTAACATGCTGATCAGTCATGTTGTGGTCCATACGCGCTGTTGATGCTTTTGTCGAATTCATTATTTTGCCTCGTTGTTTGATTTGTTGCTGATTGTAATTGCACATGTATTAGCCTTGATAACAAGTCATCCTCTTTGTCTACTTCTATACTTGATCCTTCTTCTCCATCCATACTGGTAGTCCTTTTTCTATCTTCAATTAATTGATAAACTATGGAATCAAGTGTTTTTATTGATTCCCTACTTTTATGTACTTCTGGTAGAATTTCAAAATGATCCAAAATGTGTCCTATTGGATGTTGAAGGCGTTTAAAGTATTTCTTTGAAACCTCTAATGCAGACGAAAATTTAGATGCCTCTTCGGAATCAATTTCATAATTCATAATGGATTTACAAATTATTCTTAGAGTAACATTCATCATTTCTTTATGGATATCCATGATGCGGTCATCTTCCCATTCTTTGCACATCAAGGATGTCTTGTCTACAACGGTTTGACCATAAGAAGCAATTCTTTTTGGTAAAAACAACGGGTGAATTATTTTTCTTTGACTATCATGTTTCTCACCCTCACTTGTTACTAAGCCTTCGCCCAACAATCTTTTGGTTGTTTGCAGTCTTTTTACCTTTTCTAAAATTCTTATGATTATATACGCACCTTTTTTTCAATGTAATCTGGACGTTTTTATTAAATACATATGACCATTACCAATTTTAAAGCAGGATCTTCCATACCTGCGCAAAATTACTTAAGGTTTTGATTGATTTATCATACCTTGATTTTAGTAATCTTTAGAGAAAAATTTGGTCCGAGGAAATTTTATTGTTTTGAGCATTTTAGATCAGAACAGGGGACAACTTGCTTATATAATTTATTAACTTTTCATATCCAAATGATTCATAAATATTGACAAAATTATCTGTCTAAAAAATGTTATCAGAACTCTAGCATTAGAAAATTATATGCTAATAATCATCATATCTAGTATTAAATTTTAGAACAATAAGAATTAGCAACAAAAGTTATGGATTGATCAGCAACGAGATTCAAGCAAGATTCTAAAGCAGAAATTGAAGCTGAGTTATTGATGTCAAATTCCGGTAAGAGTTCACTATATCAAGACCGAGAATACCTGAACCAACTGCCACCTTAATTGTGAGTTATCAACCACACTGATAGACCTTCGTTGAGGGGACCGAACTCTGAGCTAAATGCTGATCCAAACAATCAAGATCAATGAATATACTTGTTACCTTTTGTTACTTTTTCTTCACCTTATCCATAATTTTAGCAATTCAAATTCATTTATATCTAGAGTATGTAACAATGTCTAATCCTACTTTGAAAGCATTTTCTAATTCTTCTGGTCGGCCGAAATTCTCGTCGTAATTGTTAAAATTCCATTCATCTTGAAGAACCAGCAACACGAACCATAATAGGCATTTGTCGTTGAAACAAAGTCGAGCATCAAAAATACACCACAGTCCTGTTCACCAATATAATTCCTATTGCACGTAATATAACGGTAATCGAGTGATCCTCTCCATGACGATGGGACTTTTTTTTGAGGAACCATAACATGGCATTGTTATAGGCTTTCTCCTGATATTACCATAATCAAAAATACATTTCCCATCTATTACTCCGCGCATTGACATATCGGGAATAGTTTTTCCTCCTCTCTCAAAAAAGTTAGATTCGTTATTTGACTCGAAGAATATCAGACCTTTATTTACTTTCTTTCGCATGGGGATTTAGATTCATCTGTACACCAATTATAACAATATCAGCTTTTTGAGACCTCATTTACATTTGAATAATTAAAAGTAACCATGTATCAGTATTTCATTAGTTTTTCATAATAATCTTGCTCAGCTTAATTCATCCATAATGAAGCTTAATATGGGAGTAGGTATATGCAGTGTCTCATGAATCCTATTTTCAAACGATTTATTTTTACAAAAATCTTTCGAGAAAAAATATTATTTAATCTTTTTAAAATATGAATAAAATACTAAATAAGATCAATGATATTATTACCGCAACAATTAATGTATTAATATCTAAAGACATTTCAGAAAAATTTCCTATTATTGGTTTTGCCATTATTGTTCCACACTACTATTACGTTCAATAGCATTTTGAAGAAAATATCGAATTGATGAATTTTAAGATTATACCTATAATTCAAAATGGAATAAAAATAATATTGTCCGGAATAGGTGTAATACCTACTTGAAATATTGTTAAACCTCCATATTTTCTTAGGATCCTATAAGTTCTGGATAATCCTCTGAATTGAAGTTTCTAAATTACCAATGTTTGTTCCATAATAGCTAATCATATATATAATTGATTGCACCACTTTCAAATTGCGCCAAAATAGAAATTAAATGATTCTAAATCCCAGTGACTAAAACTGCTGTCATTAGAATGGGAAAATAAGGAATTGGAACAATAATTAAGCACCGCAGAAATGAATGTCAAAAGAAATATCGCTAAGTAATCCATTCCCTCAATGAAGTGTATAAATCGAATCTCCCGTAGTAATAAATGCAACACTTAGCAAGACTAATTACTGTTTTTTTAACCAAGATGAGTCATACATAATTATTATCAGAAAGATATTCCAATCCAAATTTAAGGTCTGATAATTCGTGGTATCACACAGGTAAGAATCAAATCTGAACTTGTTAACCTTAAATCTTTTGATATATTTGAAATTGTTTAATCAACAAATAATGATTTACTAACAATCTTTACCAATTTTAACCTATTAATTTTATCCAATTCAGTCTGCTGGAATATTTCTAATGATATCTTTAAACAAATATTATTATGTTATCCCAAAAGCAAACTTTAGATTTTTACAATATGATCTTTGTTTATACGTGTATAAACCTAGATAGACGTGATTTGACACTACTTGTTAATTTAGGAAATAACTAAAACTTGGAGATCAACATTACATTACTCATCTGAATGATTAATTGGATTTGTTAAGAATTATATCTCCATAGGTTTGGTCATAATCAAAATCTTGAATTTAGGCATCATAGTCTATATTTTTAATGACAAAATATCAGATTTTAGATCGTTACTATGTTTTTTATTGTATTTCAATTCAAATTAGAGCCAATAAATTTATTTAATACCCTATAATAGATTGATTATTGGATAATAAAACAGAAAAAGCAACAAAAGCAACAAAAGCAACACCTGTAAAAAGTGGAACAAAAGCAACAAAAACAACAAAAACAACAAAAGCAACAAAAGCAACAAAAGCAACAAAAGCAACACCTGTAAAAGTGGAACAAAGCAACAAAAGCAACAAAAGCAACAAAAAACAAAAGCAACACCTGTAAAAAGTGGAACAAACGATATACCAGTCGTCAAAAAGACTATAACCAAAACTAAATCAAAGCCATCTACAAAGAAAGAGAAATCTCCGTAAGTTAGTTTTTTCACAATTTTTTCATATTTTATTAAATCCTTTTCTCTCTTTTACTTGCTCCTAACATTTGAATGGCAAAAACTCAATTCATTGAATCGTGATACAATAGGATGCACAAAATATCTAAATTAGGATCATCTACATTCATGAGTTCCCAATAACAAAACCCTTTCCCAATAAGTGTAGTAATAAAAATCGATAAAAAAAACTCCGGTTAAGCTGATTGAATATGTTTAGATAAGAACCATTAAGAAGAAAAATCAAAGTCGTCAGAAGTAGGACTGTTGAACACTGTTCAGTTCTTTTGTTACACATTATGAAATAACATTATCTAAAATTGATTACATTATGCGAATGAATTCTGTAAAGTCACAAAAATTAGAGTCATTCATTACTTTTATCTTTGATATGTCATGCTATGAAGACTATATTTGGAATAGTTGTACTTTGTCTATGCAAATGTGATTACAATAAACAAACAGTGTATTATCTGTGATGTTTATTACACATTTGAATCTTAATCATGGTGTCAAGATTAGTCATAAGAATAATCTTGGGAACTGTTGCTTTCTACTTTATTTGTATCATAAAATGACTATTATTCAAGTTGTAGTTTACATAGATAAGGGAGGACGTAAGTTAAGTAAATATGGGAATTACTATAGTATATACTTCTGAGGACAATAAATTTAAGCCGTTCAATCTATACTTTGAACCCTATATTTCTGAAAGCAACGCCGCTAGTCATTCTACTCTGAAGCTAGTTAACAAAGATTTGGCATTAGAAATTTACTTGGAAAATAATGATAGTGAACTTATCATAAATAAAAAAATACTACGCGATCTTATGTTGTCATATGAAAAAATTGTGATCGAATATGATGATAGTAAACAAATATTCCGAACTTTGAAAAAGTTAAAACAAATTTAGAGAATTTAGTTAATCCATGATTAGGATATTACAAATATTGATGATCAAAATAGAAGCGTACAGTCAAACATGTATACAACCGGTAAATTAAATTAATATATTGATGATTAAAAACAAGCGCGATTTTTATTTTCAACAATGACCTTGAATACAAATGCCTTTTTCAAATGTGCAAAAATATGAAATTTGTAATTATGCATATGATATCAAATGCCTCATTCATTCAATTTCCATTATACTTTGATACTCGTTAGATATTTGTTAGCGGTACTTGATGCCTACCGAATCTAAACTTCTTCCCATTCTCAAGCTCTTTATTTTTCTATAATCACTTTTAAATTGTCTTAACTGGGGTTGTTAATACATGTTAAAGGAAAGGACATAATATTAGTTGACAATATAGTACAATATTACACTGCGTAATATATATAAATATAATTATAATTAAATGTAATGAATAAAAAAAGCAAATGATGAAACTAAAAATCATTAGTCGATCTCCGTACCTAATGGGCATAAGAAAAAGGATAAAGATACATAGTGAAAAATAAAGAAGTGGTACATGACAAAAAGAAAGATACCACCAAATCGAATATCTAAATATCACATTGGTTTAACCCCAATACATATTCTTCTATTAACGACCATTTTATGAATTCTGTCCAATTTCATTAAAGTAGTAACATCTCGAATTATTGTCTTGAATCTCTTAGCCTCAAAGTACTATAACTATGTAATGGTATCATAATTATGTTCGATCAATCGGGACAACTGACTGTTCTATATATTTCTATTAAAGAATACAAAAGTTTTTTAATCCTTGTTTTCTACAATATTATTATATTCATATGACTCATTGAAAAAAGTGATTTTGTAACTCTAGTAAATTTATTCACAATAGACCATTCAAGGTAAAAAATTTTGTAGATATGTTGATAATATCTGCCGATCAAATTATGAAAAACAGAGGGTTTCATACCAGCTAACGTATATAGTAACCTAGATGGAATTGCTGGAGTAAATTATGCATTGATTAATATTAAAATTATTGATATAGATAAGTACAATGACTAATCTTCATTTACTTAATAGTTGAAACAATTTATCACCTAAGATTTTATCTATTTTGTAGATACTTACACCTCTATGTATGAGGGGAATAATTATGGGGTGGATTTATTATATTGTAAGGATCTTAACCATAGAGATGATTTTGTAGCGAGATGTCTGAAAATAGAAAATAAAGAATGTCAAGCAGATTGTGAAGAGTTTACTGAAACTTTTAACACCTTGATCAGGTCATTAATGAAAGTTCTCTGGCATTAATGCTTATTAGTATCGAAAAAGGATATAAGTAGAACAAATGACAACAAAAATTTTCGTGAACTTGCCTGTGAAGGATCTAAACAGGACAGTGGAGTTCTTTACTAAACTTGGTTTTAAATTTAATCCTCAATTTACAGACAAAAATGCAACATGTATGATAATCAGTGAAGATATTTTTGTCATGCTACTAGTTGAAAAGTTTTTTAAAACCTTTACTAAAAAAGAAATTTGCAATACTTCAAAAAATATAGAAGCCATAATAGCATTATCGGCTGAGAGTAGAGAAAACGTTGATAAAATGATTAATAAAGCAATAGAGGCTGGAGGAATTGAACCGAGAAAACCACAAGACCATGGATGGATGTATGACCGTGCTTTTGAGGATATTGATGGACATCTGTGGGAAATAATATACATGAATGAAAGCAGCTTAAAATCAAATGACTAATAGTGATAAGATAATAAAAGATAGACTTGATCTTGTTGCCTTATCAAGTCACATCTAACAAAAAACTAAAACAATCTAATCTAGAATAATGACTCTAATCTAGTATATTTGCTGAGTCAGAGATCTCATTATTTCATATATTGTGCGTGAATTTACAAATGGATTGTTTAACTAGATAAGACTCAGATTATCGCTTCATATCAAAAGTGATGAATCATCTTTAAAAAAAATAACATCGTTTAGATTAAATAAAATGGTATGTCTTCTTGCATGATACAATAAATGAATTCTAAGGTAATAAATGAAATTAAGATTAAAGATGGTAGAGTGTTGACACTAGTTGAGGGAGATATTACTGAAAGAAATGTCGATGTAATAGTCAATCCTGCAAATTCTTACTTACATCATGGCGGTGGAGTTGCTAGTACCATAGTAAGAAAAGGTGGAAACATTATCCAGGAGGAAAGCGATAAGATAGGTTTTGTTCAAGTAGGATCATCCACAATAACATCTAGCGGAATTTTGCCATGTAAAGGTCCAAGAATATACAGGGGAATGAGAACGAAAAATTGAGCAAGCCATCAATAATTTGTCTTGAACTTGCTAGAAAAAGATTGAAAGCATCACTCAATCCTGCAATAAGTTCAGGAATACGGTTTTTCAAAGATAAACGTGCCAAAAATATTAGTAAATGAAACGATATCTTTTCTAAAACCTGGAGGACTCATCCACAGGTATTAAGTTAGTAGAATTCTGCATACTTGGGAAAGATACATTGCAAACTTTTCAATATAATTCAAAACAAAACTAGAATTCTAAAATTAATAAATTATTCTAAATTACATATTTATTTGACTTTAGCAAAGAAAGGAATAAGAATTAATATTTATAGATTTTCCTGTCATTGATTATAAAACCTAGATCTTTCATCATCATCTTTTCTAAAGATGCAACATCAAGATGACATATTTGAAGCTATTGACCTTCTGCCAACATGACGAAGTAATAGTAACAATAACAGTTACGGTAGTAACTTATTGATCGAAATAATGATTCATTTGATCATTTAAGGGCTTTAAACCACTATTATGAACGTACTTAAAGCGGATAACGAATCTACTCATCCTAATTTCTTAATATACTAAATAATCATTCTAGCATATTTTAATGTTAGATAAACTAGACTTGATAGGTGTTATATGTGGATGGAAAAAATAACCAACAAAAATTGCATTGGTAACAGGTGCAATAGGGGGAATAGATTGGAAACTTGTAAACAACTTTCAAAATTAGATAAACTGTTCTATTAACCGCTCGTGATCCTACAAAGGTGACTGCAGCTAAACAACTAATGACAGGACTGGATGTAAATCTTTTCAATTGGATGTGTCAAAATGATAATGAGGGATATCTTTACAAGATAGAAAAGCAATTTGACGTCTTGATATTTTGATTAACAATGCTGCGATTCTATATGATAAAAATCAATCTACTATTAACGCAGATCTAGAATTGTAGTAAGTAAACATTGATAACAAATCTATTATCCATGGCTATTATGTCAGCTTTCATCCCACTGATGAAAAAAACGACTATGGTCGTATCGTTAATATATCCAGTGGTGCAGCTTCCTTGCAATTATATGAGGTGAACACCCGCCCTTGTATATCAAAAGTTGCACTTAATGCTTTGACTAGAAAATTAGCATCAGAATTAGGACAAAAGAATGTATTGGTAAACTCAATTGATCCGATGGTAGCAACAGACTTGGGCGGTCGTGGTGGACGCCCTGCAGAAAAAGGTGTAGATCGCCAGGCTGCTACCTTGCCAAATAATGACCGAGTGGGGCTCTTTATGACGGGGGAACCTGTATTGGTAATGATTCTAATGAAAGATAGTTTCATCACATCTTGCTCTCCTATCTACTATTCAGACAATTGATTTCAAATTGAAAGATAATTGATCTGAACCTAAAAAATTATCATTGAAATGATATACAACCGTTTGACCTAATTTTTGAAAATGCTGGACTCTAAAACACCATATTCACTTTGTAATCCTATTCCCTTTGATTCCATCATTATGAGCATCGTTATAAATTAACTTTCATAAATTTCATTCATTAGATTATCAAAGAAACGAATGGAAGGACCATTGGATTTTCAATTCCACATCCATCTTAACTTTTCAAGATAATAATAAACGAAAGGAAAAAGATATACCATTGATAAGACTTGAAAAATAGACTTTATTATGCCTCTACATAGAGGACATTGTTAAATATTTACTCGTTAAAGGTGCAGATATGATGTAATTATAGCTTTACAAACTGTAGCAAAGATTCAAAATTAGATAATTTTCTATATTTATTCCATTACACTTCGCATACAAAAAATAATCAAAGAAACTAAACGGAGATGTGACTAATAACTACCATATAAGAACGAGATTATTTATGTACTAGTGTCAATAATCGCATTTCCTGATTATATCAAAAATTAATATGTTTGCATTATGTAATGTAATATGTCATCTTCCTCCTTTTCTAGATCAAATTCCAACATGGACCTTGAAATATGTACTATGTTGAAACATGTAACAATAATTCTGATTTCCATGTACCTGATGGTTTTTGCAGAACACTGGTTTTATTTCATATTCATTCTGGAAAATATGACGGTGCAAACCTTCAGGGAATTAATGATGATAATGTGCGCTCACGCAAAAACAATTCATGAAGATAATTTGAAGTGTCAGTTATTTGTTACAAAGATCCAGACGAAGAAATATTTATACACACCAATTCCGGGTTTTATCTAAAGCTTGCCGAGGCTGTAAAAGTGATGAGAATTGCTACACCATATCTCAATTTTGATCATCCTGGTAAAAATGCATTATGTTCAGTTATAAAATGCCTGGATCCTCAATTTTTAATTGTTATAGTATCAACCAAGTTAATAAAACAAAATAGTGCAACCTAATTGGATAAAGTTCAAAAGATAATTCTAGTTTCAATCATTTCTGTTTCTGCAATTGCATGGATTTTTTCCTAGAACAACCAGACATGATGGAAGCAATGATGACCTTAAATCCTATAGCAACCTCAATTTTTATACTAAGCTGGACTATTGGAATGGCTGCCATGATGTTTCCTGCAATTATTCCAATGATATTGCTATATAATAGGTTGATATCAAAGAGTTTTGACGATAGTCATCGTAATCATAAAAGTGATTATTACACAAGTTCTACTTGATAACTTTAAACCCAAGATTGATACTTCCAGACCACAAAAAATGGACGATTTTTATGTCATTACCTTTCGGTTTACCAATCAAAACAGCTGCGTCTTATAGGAACTTATCTTTTGGTGTGGACGTTGACTGGTATTTCCTTCTAGTATGGTTTCATTGTGATGAACAGTCTTCTTGTTAGCTACAGTTCAAGAGATATTGAAATTGTTGCAGGAATAATACTTTATTTCAGGTATTTATCAATTTAGTTCTCTAAAACGAAAATGCCTCGGATATTGTGAATCTCCTTGGCTTTTTTATGAAAAGATGAAGGCAACAGAGTAGCGGGTTAACAATGGAAAGAGTTATCATGGATTATATTGTCCTTGGATGCTGCTGGCCCTACTTTCTTCTTATGATAGCCTTAGGTTGGATGAATATTTTTTGATGGGATTGTTTGCAGGAATAATTTTTGCAGAAAAAATATGGTCCAAGGGAATTTATGTATCTAAAGCGACTGGAATTGTTTTTATGATCATAGGTATACTTACAATGATAGGAACAGTATCGATTATGCCTGAAGATGAAAATATGGGATCCCTACATAAATGGAGAGGATGGATATGAGTAATTCAAATCATGATAAAGGGATAGTGTAATTGACAATACTGTGAACATGAACATGAACATGAACATGTCAAAATAGGTAGTAAGAAAAATTCATTTAACCAAAAATTCTTGAAATATTTTTACATTAAAGGCTCTGCGACAAATACTTCAAACGAAATAGTTTACTTTAAATTTTATTGGACCAATCAGTATGTGTATGACCACAAATAGTATACCTTCTTGAAAAGCTTCTGGAGATTGGTTTGACGTATGTAAATGTAGTATTCCTTGTCCCTGTGAATTTGCACAAGAACCAACCTATGGCGATTGTGAGGGTGCATTCGCATATCATATTAATAGCGGAAATTACGGTAAGATATCATTAGACGGATTGAATGCTATAGGTCTGGAAATTTCGTTTGAAGGTAATATATGGGCAGGTGCTACAAAAATAAACCTTTGGTTTCTTTTTCGATGAATGTGCTGACAAAGAACAAAGAGAAGCTCTTCAAATGATATTTAGTGGAAAGGCTGGTGGATTTATGGCTGAATTAGCCAAATTAATAGGCGAGATTAAGGATAGATTTTTGCGCCCATAAAATTTGAAATTTCAGATGATTTGAGCTACTGGAGTGCAGAAATCCTGAAAGTTACTTGCAAAAGCAGAGTTTCTTGGCGGTCCAATGACCCCAGTAGGTAAACGGGTTCAAACAATAAATCCACCAGGTAGTGAGGTAGGTCCAGGTGCAGTAGCTACATGGGGAACAGCCTTAAAGGATGAAGTGGATGCAATGGTTTTAAATGGAAAAGAGAGGGCAAATCTAGCAAACATATACCGTTTTCTTGGGAAGGTCCATAAATAGTGTTACACAGCTAGCTGTTGAAATTATTATTTGCCGAACCATCTTGATTAATCCTCTAGCATATTCTCCAGAAAGTTGCTCAGGTGGAAGCCATGATAGAGAAAATGAATCTGTGAGTCTAATACCCAATCTTTCAACATTTTTCTGCATTATTTTCCTCCACTAATTATTAGACTCATTTATATCAGGTATGTTATCTGAATAGGTGTTATTATACATCTATTAACTAAATCAGTAACTTTTCATATTTCAAATTTTGTGAAATCAACATATGTTTCTTCATTGATTTTGTTACTATTCAGAGAAGGATGAGGCTGACAAAAAATTTATTCATCTTTAATTGAGGACTTTTACCAATGTTTGGACAAATACAAACAACTATCCCAAATTAGTATTATAAGAACTTTATAGAAAACTATTACAAATTTTTTTAATAGAACTAAATTTGCAAAATATATTCAAAAATTATTATATCATATATTATTACTAAAGAAGGCAAGAATAGAATGTTAAAGTCAAATAACACAAAATTAACTGCAGTATTAGCTGTAACAGTATTTGCTACATTAATGACGTTTGGTCCTACAACATCCAATTTTCAAAACGCATTCGCACACTATGGAGTGGATATAGATCAATGTAAGAATGATGAAGATTACTACGAAGATAATGAAGAAGCATGTGACAAGAACCTAAGAGCACACTATGGTGACGATTATGATGGTGATTTTGGCTCTAAAACCATAGGCGAAGATGGTGACAATGACGATAATGACAATGGCGATAATGACAATGGCGGCAATGGAAACAGTGCTTCACAAGGTATAGGCCAATCTCAATCTTCTAGTCAAAACTCCCAATGTGTCTCTGGTGACGATACAAATGACTCTTGTAACAACGTAAGTGTCCAAAACCAGGATAATGATGGAAACAATGCACTCGGCCAACAAGGCGGAAACGGTAAAAAAGGCAAGGGCGGTAATGATGCTGACCAGGGTATAGGCCAATCTCAATCGTCAAAACAGAATTCCCAATGTGTCTCTGGTGACGATACAAATGACTCTTGTAACAACGTAAGTGTCCAAAACCAGGATAATGATGGAAACAATGCAGCTGCGCAAGATGGCGGAAACGGTAAAAAAGGCAAGGGCGGTAATGATGCTGACCAGGGTATAGGCCAATCTCAATCGTCAAAACAGAATTCCCAATGTGTCTCTGGTGGCAGTCTGGGTAATTCTTGTAACAACGTAAGTGTCCAAAACCAGGATAATGATGGAAACAATGCAGCTGCTCAAGATGGCGGAAACGGTAAAAAAGGCAAGGGCGGCAATGATGCTGACCAGGGTATAGGCCAAGATCAAGATAGTGAACAGAATTCCCAATGTGTTTCAGGCGAAGATGCAACTGTTTCTTGCAACAACGTTAGTTTCCAAAATCAAGTAAATAGTGGGAATAATGCGTTAGCACAAGACTAACATCCATTTTTTTATGATTATTATAAGACTATATTAATTTGAAAATATATTTAATATATTAAAATTCTCAGTCTTCTAACTAAGAAAACTTATTCATGCATGTAGTCGTCTCATTTAAAATCTTATCTGTTCTAATTTTTTTGATAACTAGCGAGCAAATTTTTTGATTTGAATTTCTTGGTTATTCGTTATTTAAAATAACTTTTATTATCAAAATAAATATCAATTTACCTGACCAAAACCATGTTATTAAATTGCCTATTTAACATATATTCTTTAATTTGAAACATGACACCCGTAGCAAAATTAATAGAAATAGTAGGCTCATCGGACAAGAGCTGGGAGAATGCTGCTCAGATAGCATTAACTGAACCGACAAAAACAATTCATGGTATAACTGGAATTGAGTTAACCGACATGACAGCTAGAGTGGATCCAAATCCGGGAAAAATAGCTGAATGTCATTCTACGGTAAAGATAGCCTTCGGGGTGGAACATTCCTAAGGATCGGCAGATAAGGGACTAGAATTTCATTTTTTCCATAAATTAGCTTTATTTCTTTTGTCGTGATACGCCTTGGGATTGAAAAATTGTGATTGCGACTCCATAAAGGTCCATCTTTGATTTGCTTATCGAAATAAAAAAAGAACGGTTACCCAAATCGATCGAATGGTCTTTGTTTACATGATTTCATGGATGCTAGATTTTGATAAGCCTGTAGTTATCTGGTCTACTGACTAGACATCTACAAATATAGCAATGATATTAGTCAAATTATACAGGAATTTCGTATGATTCGCTTTTCATATCATATGATTTTCTACTATTAAAATAGAAAGAATTCTTTAGTAAGATATCTTGACATTTCTTTTAGCCCAAATGATTATTTTGTGTTTATGAATAAAAAACATGATATTATTACAAAGTTGATTGTAACTTTTTTTATAGTGACAATGGGATTCTCGTCATCTATTTCTATGCCAATATCCTATGCACAAAGCGGTCGTATTGCTGATCTCCCTTTTCTTGATTTTAATAGTGATAATAACAACAAAGAGAATGACAATTTAGAAGAATTATACAACATGATTCCCGGTTTAAATACAAAAGACGATATTGATGTAAGCGATTCAGATTCTAAAACTGGTAACAAAGGTGCTCATGAAAAGACATTGGATGAAAAATCCGTAGATTCAAAAACTAATGATGAAAGCAAAATTAATGATCATGCATTCTATTCTGATGATGCAATAGCTGGTATAGGCAGCTCGGGCTCTGGGAACGAAAAAGATGAAGGAGCAACAGCAACAACTCCCAGCATTCTTACTTCTATCCTTGATAAATTGCCTTACTCTGATGTTTTATCTAATTCTTTATCACCATCCTCATCCTCGTCATCTACATCACCTTCTTCCTCAGCATCCAAAATGGGACAGGTAATACCGGGGCAATACATTGTGGTCCTAAATGATGATGTCTTGAATTTGCGTGACATTCTTTCAGACGTTGCAAAAAAGGTAAATATTGAGGGGACTGAAATACTCTACATTTACGAAGATGTATTGAATGGATTTGCAATTAGCGTTCCAAATGAAAGAATTATCGAAGTGCTTGAACAAAGTCCATTTGTAGATCATATTGAAAAAGACAAGGTAGTTAAAGCATTTGCTCAAACACTGCCAAGCGGAGTCAATAGGATCGATGGAGACCTAAGTTCTACCAAGTCAGGTAGCGGTGGCGGAGTCATCAATACCGACATAGCCATCCTGGATAGTGGGATATATACTAGTCATTCCGATCTAAACGTCTATCATCAGAAATCCTTTGTCTCAGGTACGTCGTCAGGAAATGATGATAACGGTCATGGGACTCATGTTGCAGGAATTGCAGGAGCTAAAGACAATTCCATAGGTGCAGTTGGAGTAGCACCTGGAGCAAAATTATGGGCAATTAAGGTCTTGGATAGAAACGGTTCAGGAGCCTTATCGACAATAATAAAAGGTATTGACTATATTAGGCAATATGCAAATCAAATAGAAGTTGCTAATCTCAGCCTTGGATGCGAATGTAAATCTTCTGCGTTTGATACTGCAATAAACAATGCTGTAAAGGCTGGAATCACGTTTGTAGTGGCTTCAGGAAATTCGGGAAAAGATGCTTCTACATTTTCCCCTGCCAATAATCCCAATGTTATAGCGGTCTCAGCCATAGGTGATAGTGATGGTAAATGTGGGGGAACGGGTCCCAGCACAGGTTCTGGAAGGGATGACACACTAGCAAGTTTCAGCAATTATGGTTCAGTTGTAGATATCGCAGCACCTGGAACCAAGATATATTCTACTTACAAAGGGAACTCGTATGCGACAATGAGTGGAACAAGTATGGCTTCACCACATGTTGCCGGAGCAGCTGCATTATATGAGGCATCTCATCCTGGTGCTTCACCTTCGGAAGTACGTAATGCGTTATTAAGCGGTGGATCAACATCATCAACAACATGTGATGGAAAAGGTCATGGTTACTTTACAAGTGATAGAGATAATTATAGGGAACCGTTGTTGTATGTAAGAAATTATTGATGATGTTGTTAATACTAGTATTTAACGAACAAGTATACAAACAAGCATAGATGGAGAAACGAGATAGTAATTTTTATACTATTTCTATGATCCCTGTTAAGTGTCGGGAGTGGAACTCAAATCCATACCGTATTATCACGGATTTTTCTATTAAAATTACCTCCGGATCCAATCTACCTTGATTTTCAAAGATTAGAAAGATTATGTTTTATGAATTTTAGCGCAGTTGCAACCGAAATAATGTAGAATAACATTGTTATGGGTAAGCAGATTCAACCAAACCTGTTTCTCATTCTTAGCCTATTGAAAAACAAGTCGTAATTTCCAATTATATAATCATAGATTAAGCACAATATGTTTGACACAAGAACATTTTAATGGATGTGGGACTCGATTGCAGGGAAAGTTAGACAAATACACGGGGTTTAGGTAAGTTTGGGATCATTGATACAAAGCAACCGTCGGTTTTACTTCTATCGAATAAGAACGTAGTCGAGTCAGCACGTCGTGACGAAGCCACTAATCTACAAAAAAAGGATCTAGACAGTAACGCTAACCTATTGTGAATACAAAAGGCTGTGAAATGTTTGTGGCCTGCCCGTTCTCAGTCTGGTAATGAAAAGTGGCGCTCGCTGTTGTTTGTCCAGCTGCTAATGCTTGATAGATTGTGTCAGAAGATGGTCCGGCTACAGAAACTTCTTTTCCAGGTTCTAATTCAAATGGAGGCGATGTTGCGGTACAGCCCTGAATATATCTTATTACTACATTGTTGAGAAATTGTGCAGATATAGGTGAATCGCATACTCCTGCAGTAAATGTTATTTTACTTGGTGAATCATTAACTACTGTTGCAATAATTTGAAATTTGCTGCCAGATTTTAAATATAAAGGCGAAGGATGTATATCTTTCAGCTCAACACCAGTACTTGTCGTATTTGCAGTCGAGTTGGTTTCATTAGATTGGGAGTTTGCATATTGGTTTCCTAACCCAGGTAAACTTAGGAGGGTAAAAGTGATGATTGTGGCTAATACGGGTAGAATAATACATTGTTTTGCTTTACAGAATTGCATATGGAATCTCATACATAATATCTGCCATACTATTTATATTTATTCGTCGTTGTGAATCTGTCACTGCACAATTTCTGATTACCATATTTGAGATAAAGAACTATGTGCTAGTTCAGGTCCTCAATGGGGATAGACAATATAATACCAATTTCGGCTAAATTAATGTAGTTGCAATAGGTAAATTTCAGTCTGTAGAAAGATCAATTACATACTTGGAAAGTACCATCTTAAAGAAGTGGTAGGATAGATAGATTCTACCAGACATTTTAATTAGATATAACGTACTTTGAATCCTTTGAGATATTCATAACGAGGTACAACGTCAATAGACCTCATAAATCTTTGAACTGAGATGAATTAGAAACACTACCACCAATTTCATGAAACTACTAACTTATAGATTGCAAGTAAGCTTAAATATAGGGATTGAAGATTGTGACTTATGACTACTTCAAATGAAAATGTTAGCCATCATAAGGTTAAGGAACAGAGTGAGGATTTGAGGACAAAGTATCCCATTTTTACTGCTATTTTAGAGGCAATTCCGGACATGGATTTGAAAGAAGTTCTTAGCGTATTAGTAATAGTTGATCCTGTAAGATCACTGTTGAAGAGTCACGCTACGAGATTGACTTTCATAGGGGAGGATAAGAATCTTGACCAAATAATTGAAGAAAGTATTAATCATTTGAGGACAAAGCACGCCTTACTGGCCGGTATTCTAGAAAGAATTCATAAAATGGATCTAAAGGATACTGCAGTAGGATTATTAGGAATTGACGCAATGGAGTCACTACTAAAGCTTAGGATGCTAGTGATTCTAACATCTTAATACTCTTTACCAAGTTTAGAGAAATTGGATTTTTAAAAGATCTCTTATTGTCAACATTCATTTAATTATAATTTTTAGTAACTCTTCAATAATTTTCTCTGTAACTCGTATTTCTTTTTTTCTATTCTTATTTTAACAAGATTTAGTTTCTTTATTTTCTCTAACATTAAGATAGCTGCTATCAAGTGATCGCTTTTATGTCTAATTTTTGCAATATTCTATGTGTTTTCTAATCATCTTCTGCATGTGTTTGCAAAGAACAATGTTTTCTAATACGATAATAAGTATCTATTTTCTATACTGGTATCTTAAACATATTGTAAATCGATTTAATCGAGTTTGTGTAGGACCGGAGCTACTCGGGAACCTATCAATTCCGTAGCTCTCATAAGCTTCTCGTGAGGTAATGATGCGGGATTCATCATGAAAGTAAATCTAGATATACCACCAAGCGCTCGACTATGTCTAATAATTTTCTCTGTAACTTCTTCCGGATTGCCTATGAGGAGAGCACCGTTTGGGCCTCTCTGGGCTTCAAAATCCCTACGAGTTATGGGAGACCATCCACGTTCCTTTCCGATTTCGTTCATACTATTTGCATAACCTGGAAAAAAGTCATCGACTGCCTCTTGAGTGCTCTTTGCCACATAACCCAGTGAATGTATGCCTACATTCAGCTGGTGTGGTAAATAGCCAGCCCTTTTTCCTGCCTCTCTGTAGAGATCTATTAATGGTTTGAAATTGGGGGTTTGGCCACCGATGATTGCGACCATCAGAGGTAATCCAAGTAAACCAGCTCTGACAAAAGATTCAGGAGTTCCACCAACACCTATCCATATCGGCAGGGGGTTCTGCAAGGGTCTTGGATAAATTCCCTGTCCAGTTAGAGCAGGTCGATATTTGCCAGACCAATACACATGTTCATTTTCACGAATCTTTAAAAGCAATTTGAGCTTCTCTGAAAAAAGTGAATCATATTCATCCAACTTCAGGCCAAACAATGGGAATGCCTCGATGAATGAGCCGCGGCCCACTACCATCTCAGCCCTGCCACCAGACAAAAGATCCAAAGTTGCGAATTCTTGGAATATCCTTACGGGATCGACTGCACTCAATACCGTTACTGCACTGGTAAGACGTATGTGTTTAGTTCTTGCTGCAGCCGCTCCTAGAATGACAGCTGGAGCAGAATCAAGGAATCCATGACGGTGATGTTCGCCTATTCCAAATACGTCCAACCCAATTTGATCTGCATATTCAATTTGTTCAACCAATCTTTGCAAGCGTTCAGATGAACTTATTGATTTCGTGGTATCAACATGAAAAGCTGCAAAACTGTCAATTCCTACTTGCATCTTATATACATCAGATATGAATATTATTTAAATAAAGTAGTAATAGTTCTTAGCTTGGTAAGTATGAATTGTATACTTGTTTTGTAATAATCTCTTAATACTTTAAACAAGTAATAGGCATAATCATGAAATCAACTTATGATCAATATAAATGACATATGGTTTATGCACTGAATACTTCTTAAAGCATTACTGCTATCTTCAATTATTTTATAATTATAAAATATTGCCTATGAAGGTTCTAATTACAAGTCCTAGATTCGGAAAGCCTATGACAGAGAGACAATTAGAGGATTTTTTGGATAAAAACCTATCTCAGATGCACATCGGAACATTAAATAATAAAAAGGATCCAAACATCCATCAAATTTGGTATCGCTATGAACCCATCTCATAAGCAAAAATAACAAGACCCCATGAGGACAAAGTTCCCTGTGTAAGTAGGGTTGTTGTTGTCGCCAAGATCCAATCGATTCATCTTTATACTATGGATCACATGGTAATGTAAACGAAAAGGTGGCGCCTGTTCCATTCACATTATTCCTCGCCCAAACCCTTCCACTATGGGCTTCTATGATACTCTTTGTGATATATAATCCAAGGCCAATTCCTTTTTCTGACATGGTAGTAAATTTGGTAAACAACTTGGGTAATATTTCCTTATCAATGCCTTTCCCGCTGTCCCTTATGGATATAACCACATATTTTTGATCATTTATGAATTCTACATCCAGTATAATATGTATAGTGTCACCATCATTTGTAAACTTAAAAGCATTATCTAACAAATTACAAATAACTTGGGTGATTCTTGACCTGTCCAGTTCAACCAAAAAAGATTCGTGTATTTTGCTAATGTTTAGTTGTGAACAATCTATACGAGTTTTGTATCTTTTACAATTTGTTACAGTATGTAAATCCATAGTTTCTATTTTACTGGTATATTGATTTTTGTATTCCATCACCTGTTCTAGCAAAAACAGTCTTAGATCAACAGTCTCTTTCCTAAGAGTCAATGAGTTTGTTTCTATTCGGGTAATATCTAGAATATCATCTGTTAATGATGCCATTTTTTTTGCATTTCTTATAATAGCGTCAATATAGTCGTTTATCTCTTGTCTGTTCACCTGAATCTGTTGAGAGTTTCCTAATTCCTTTGAGTTTACATTTGATTTGAGCATTTCAGAAATTGCCAGTATTGGTTGTATAGGGCTCCTTAATTCGTGAGCAGCGATACGAATAAAGTCTTGTTGCAACCCTTCACTTTTTTTTAGTTGCTGATATATTTCGGTTTGATTCCACAAGTTCTCAAATATTGAAACATAAGATAAAACGCCCGCTTTGCTGTTAGAATATGTCGAAATCCCTATGGCTTCATGAAACTTTTCTTTGGAATCATCCTTTAGTTCCATTACCAGTGATATCTTTTTGTCTATTATAAGAATGGTAGATCCTGTTTCAGTTAACGTTTGGATGGACCTTATCTCAATCTTCTTGCTACTATTGCCATCATTATTACTTGTGTGATATATTGACAAATTTTGTTTTTCCAACCTTTCAACAAATTTCTCTGTCTTCTCGTTGCTAGGGATCAACATCCGTATCTTTACGTTTCTATTCACTGCTGCTCGGGTTATCAATTCAAACACTCCTAGTTTCCATTGTCTTAGAAACGCGTTCACAGTTGGAAGTATTAGCATTATCTCCTTATTTGAGGATCTCAGCAGATCAAGATATGCGGTTTCAGCATTGTTCGACCTTGAGATAATATCCACTCTTTCAGTATCAAGTCCCCTTTCTATGTCCTCTATAATGTCTACAGCATCTATGCCATTTTTCCATAGTTCCTCAAATGTTAATTTGTACTGGCTGATGTATAGGACATCATTTGTTGTAAACATCTGCTTAATGGTTTTCCTATCTTGATTGTGATCAATTTTTTCAGAGTTTGAGAAAAAGACTCGGTCAGTCACTAAGAAGTTTGGTGGAGGCAAGTTTCTAATACTTCTTATTTTAATGCCCATATCCATGAATAACTTGGCTACGTTGGCGTCCTCTTTACGACTCAAGTCTGTGATCCACCTTACACCCTTATGATAACCCTTGTCATAATTTTCCATTATTTCCTGATATACCGAAAAAAAACAATCATGTACTATTTTTAGCAAGCCAGTATCTGAGCAAATTAGTATTTCTTCACCGTCTTTACTCAAAGATCTTATCTTATCGTTTATTTCATCTTGGTCGTCAAGAACCCTGGTTTCTATTCTCTCATGACCCTCCTCGATCTCCCTAATCCGTTGTGTTGCGGGTATGGCATTGGCCCAAAGACTCTTAAAAACATACTGTTGCTGCTCCACGACTTCCATTACGTTACTATGGATGAGGTGGGGCACAGGTTTAGCTTCTTGCAATTTAGCTGTAGCAATATATTCACTTTCGCTTACTGCCATACCTCCTTTCGCATTGTCCACATGGCGCACCTCGGCTATTTTCATCAGTTCTTTACAATAATTAATATTGTGTTTTGTAATCTCAGAAATGTATTTGATTTTGACGCCCCTTTCATATGCATGTCTCATACCTTTCCTCAATTGTTCCACACCCATCGCTACTGTAGGCCCTTGGGAATTAGCGTAATTATCCCATCTATCTTTCGCATTATTAAGTGTCTGTACAATTAGTTCCGTTGTTTTATCCTCACCATAGACAACTACAGTTTTCTCCCCAATTGAGTTATTGTTATTTTTGTCCTTATCACTTTTAATGGCGTTGAGATTTTTTTCGTAACAATAGCTATATTGATTATTTAAATTATGATTTTTATTTTCCTTGATTAATCGAATAGACGACTTTTTATTCTCCTCATCTTCAGGCCTTTTTCCTGTTTTTTCCTTCTCGGTATTGTCCGTGATAGTCAATACTCAACAATATCAATATGATTTCGTAGAATTTAAGCATATCGTTTTTTTGTTATTAATGTTATATTTTATTAACCCCATCCTTTGGTCAAAACACGTAGTTCTTGGAAGGGGAGGAGATGGGATTGGAATCTGTGTCTTTAAAACGTGAGTTCTATCGACATCCTAACACTACAAGTTAGATCATTAATTGAGAAGAGGATAGGATAGGATGGGATTTGATTTATTTGCATGTCATGCAATTATGCATAATCCAAAGCAACAATTTATTTCTGAACAAACATTCGACAATGTTAAAGGATTATTGGGTATATGGAAAAATCTTTACTAGTATATTAATATTAAAACGAGATTGTGTAAACAATGTACTTGACATCCACCAGTTTCTATCCTAGCAGTTACTACTGTTCTTAAATTATTATTTTGGCTTATTTTTATTCTTGTACAGTTAAATTACTTCGTAGTTGAGTTTGTTCTTTTGATGTATTAGAATAATTTGGATTTATTGTAATAATTTCTTTGTTTCTTGTAGTATTAAAATTTGTTAAATCAAGAAGTATAAACGTCTGTGATGCTTTCACATAAATCTCTTGAATTGCCGTGTACAGACATACACCCTTCAATAACACCTTGATAGTACTGATCTCTACATTTATCGTATGTTCTTTGATTAAATGGATGATCTTCACCATAGATTATTCCATGTTCATAACAACTTACACTATCATCACTACTTGCATTTACTGTAGTAAGAGTTCCCGTTATAACCATAAATAGAAGAGGTAACTACATGATCAATATCCCTTGTAATAAAGTATTGAATGTTTTATCTTTTCCACTGTTTGATGATTTCATCAAATAAGTTCTGACCGTAACTATTTATAGATTTAGTGAATAATGGACTTGATTGATAATTATAGCCAATATAGAGCAATCTATATCACATTAAAAGTATCATGTATCTTTGAGATATTCCAAGTTAATCCACTATTATTACATTATGAGATTAAAGGCAGTTAGGACAAAAGATGATATTATCTATTTAGAACCAAAAACGAATCTTTGTCCAAGTGTCAACCTTTTGCTCGAAATTAAATAAGAATGGAACGAATCCATATCGTGTGATTGTGAATTTCATATGACACTGATGACTGTTTTATTATTTTATTTCTACAAGATTGTAACTTGGGGAAAAATTTGAATATCTCGAATTAAATAATTCCTTGTTTCGGGATATGAATAGTCCTTCTAGTTAGTATGAGGTCAACTAGTTAGTTGAGGCTAAAGAATTTTTTAGCTTCAACATAGGCGTTCCCTAATACTTCTGAAGTTTCATTAAGGATAGCTCCTGCTGACTTTGATGTAGCAATTTTTTCTGTAACGTTACGTAGAAATGATCCAGACTCAGTTATTGCTCCTTTTATTGATTCAGATGCTTGTTCCTCTGCCGATGTTGTTATTGCTGGAGTAGTAGTAGTGGTAGTATTAGTGTTAGTAGTGGGCGGCGTGCTGGTTTGGTTCATTGTTGAATTAGTTTGACCATACGCTGAATCCAAAGTACCTTTTCCCACTATCAATACCATCCCAAAAACAAATAAGGTTCCAAAAACTACACACATTTCTTTCTTACATTTCATTTTATTCATACGTTAATGATATTACATTTATCCTTATATCCTTATATCATTTCGTTAGTTCTTGCAATCGTGCTAATTATGACGTTTTTGCAACCATTGCGAATCTTGTTATAAAACAGGGAATCTCTTTCTTTATGGATTCGACGAAAAAGAGGAGAATGTAAAACGAAATCGTGAATGAGAGATCCGGGCTTATATTTGAATTACAAGTCTATAGAAAATTAACTCATGGAAATGATCAGCACAATACGCAATAATTACAAATCATAGAATATTTATCCAACAATTGGGGATATTTCAAAATCATTTTCAAAGTGTAGGGTAACTAGATAAAATAAATTCTACCATCTATCAATAGGGTCTATGACTGAAGTCAAAAAAATTCCCGATGGATATCATTCCGTCACACCTGCTTTGATTGTAAACGATGGGTTAAAGGCTATCAAATATTATAAAAAGGTATTTGGAGCTAACCAACGAGCCTGTATGATGATGCCTGATGGAAAGAAAGTTGCTCATGCCGAACTTGAAATAGGGGATTCATTGATTATGCTAGGAGATGAGTTTTTAGAGATGAAGTTCCTTTCGCCGACTACAATTGGTGGAAGCCCCGTTTCTTTGGTTTTGTATGTTGGGGACGTAGATAAAACGTTTAATCTTGCAGTATCTGAAGGAGCAAAGGTGTTAGATCCAGTAGCAGATCAATTTTGGGGCGATAGACTTGGAAGCATTGAGGATCCTTTTGGACATCGATGGTCAATAATGACGCACATAAAAGATCTTACCCATGAAGAAATGAAAAAGGCAGCAGAGGAGGCTTTTGCAAAGATGTCAAAGTAACCTTAAGGTAAAGTAAATTGGACTAAAATATTGTTTTTTATTATTCTAGAATATTCGCGAAAGCTTTTTCAATCAGACGGTTATTTGCAATATAGGGAAACATTTGATTACCTATCGCAATTTAATTTGTTTTATATCAATTACATCAATTCTATTGTTGATACCCTATCTTACTGATAATTATATACTGGGACAAAATCAAGGAAACCTAAGTGGTGTTCAGACCACACAGATGTATCATTATTTTAATTCTGATGACAATGTATCAATGAATTACCCATCAACTTGGTCAGTGAATGAAACAGCCATAACGCCTGAAGACAGAGTTAATCTTATCGCAGAGTTTGTATCACCGTTTGAAACCTATAATGATACTTACATTGAATACGTGCAGATAAATAGGGACGATGGAATTTTCTATGAAGCTGACCTGAATGAGTATTTAGCAGAAGCGATCAACACTTAGAAAGATATCGCCAATAACTTTACTTTAATTGAATCTTCAACTTCAGACTCTCTTTCGGGTCGACCTGCTTATTCTCTGACTTTTACCGAAATCCTCAGTGGCGAAGATGGTCGAGAACCTATTACACTTAAAAACTTTGAAACTGGAATTTTGTTAAACAATACTGCATATTTTGTTACTTATGTTGGACAAGAGGAAAAATTTGATAGATACTTTCCTGTTGTAGAACAAATGATCCACTCATTCAAGTTGCTCTTACCTGCGTCCTATGATGAAGCCCTGACACCATCTTTAGTTACAAATCTCAATACATCTACAATTGGATTAGAGAAATCAATAACAGGCACTAACGAAACTACTTCTACTTCTATTGGGTCTAGTTCGACTAGTTCTAACCAGATTTTGCCAAATAATTTAACTAATAGTCAAATTGTACTAAAAGACAACACAACCGAGTCTGTTTCAAAGGAGGGAGAGGTGAACTTATCAACAGAAGGTCAGGTTAATAAAAGTTCCCAAGTTACCGATACTAGAGGTAGTGAAAATGCCCAGCTGAAAAAAGATAAAACAGTAGATATTCAAATAAAAGCGACTGAGAAGGACGGCTTCTTTGGAACGGTAAGCTTTGTACCAAATGAAATTGCTGTTGATATCGGCACTAACATCGTATGGACCAACAATCACTCATCTGTACATACTGTTACTGCTGCTAACAATAATACTTTAGGAAATAACGAAACCACGATGGGAAGAGATGGAATTCCACTTTTTGATTCTGATTATATGAATACCGGTGATAATTTTTCTTACAACTTTACTCAACCTGGACGTTTTGATTACTTTGATAAAAATAATGCTAGTTTGAAAGGAGTAGTGTTTGTCAAGCAAGCACCAAGTCTGATTAATAATACTTCATCCTTGCTAAATAATGAAAATATTAGCCCATCAAGTGTCAATCCAATTTCAAGTGATTTTGGTAATTCAGATAATAATAAAAGTGGAATTCTAGACAAGTTTAAAGATATTAATAATTCTAGTACAAAGTCCAATAATGGAACTCTCTCCCAACTGGTACAATCTCTCCATCAGATCATTAACCGTTAACTAATGTGGCGAAGATGAGATTAAAACTCCTTTCTTGCATTCACGGACTAGAACTACTTGACAATACCGCAAGAGTATAAATAAATAGGAATGTGGATGCTACTTACCGTATTCATCATGACGACGAACCCAATATTGCAGAAATTCATGACCTTCCTCATCTCGACCCTTGGGAACTAGGTCAAGATAGTTGTATGTTACATTCAACATATCTATACCACGCGCATAAGTAGAATAGGTGTGAAAAATATGACCTACAGGGTTCTTAAAAAATACACTGACTCCTTCCTTTTCTGAAACACCTGTGTCTTGTGCAACATAATTATAGAACGCCTCCTTCTTTGCTAATTCTTCTTGTGTAAAGGATACATGGAAGTCGAAATTAAAATCACTGCCATAAGAAGAAACCCAATTAAAATCCCAGCTCATCCGTTTTTGGTAGGCAGCTATCTTGTTGTATGGAGCGCGTGATGCAGCAATCATAGTCACATCTCTTTGATTTAGGTGTATAATTATTTTATCGAAGTTGTCGGCCCAAAAGGAACAGCTTGGACATCCTGCATCCCAGCTTGGACCAAACATAAAATGATATATTATTAGTTGACTTCTTCCATCAAAAAGTTCTGACAAAGTTTGTTTTCCATCTGACCCATCAAAGACGTACTCTTTACTAACTTGAACCCATGGTAGATCTCGTCTCTTTTGATTAAGTTGATCACGCAAAATGGTAAATTCTTTTTCTTTTGCTAGTAGATCTTTACGAGCCTCCATCCATTCACTTTGTGAAACAATTTTATGATTTTCCGAGATATGTTTCTCTTTCTTATCATTTTTCTGTTTTTGCTCTTTTAAGGACATTAGATATATGTATGATAGATAATATTTAAACATTTAAATAACTATGTAACTATTTTATTATAGTAATGACAGGGTCCCTTTGGAAAGCATTAGCGGAAGATAATAGAAGGCGTATTTTATTGCTATTAAGAGAACATGAAATGTATCCTACGGAGATAGCCAAGCACTTTGATACAACATTGGCTGCTGTATCTACCAATTTAAGAATCTTAAAGGACGCAGATCTAATAAAGGAAACTAGGGAAGGACAGAAAAAAAGGTATTCAATTAATCCTAAAACAACTATGGAAATAAAAGATTTTTTTGATAAAATGTGGGGACAAAGTCTCGAAGATCTTAAAGTGTTTGTAGAGGAAAAAAGTAATAAGGAAAAGAAATGATCAATAAAGATTATGACATTATTAAGAAAGAAATAGTAATAAATGCATCAGTGGATAAAGTATTTTCAGCTCTAATTGATCCTGAGCAACTGACAAAGTGGTTTCCCAACGTTGCGACCATAGAACCACGAGTTGGGGGAAAAATATTTTTTAGATTTTCAAAGGAAGTTACTAAAGAAAAAAAAGATCATGATGTTATTGGAATAATTATTAATATCATCCCAAATAAAGAGCTGTCTCATACTTGGAACTTTACAACAAAACCTGATTACAGTAAGGAAACCATTGTTACTTGGAAACTAGATCAGATAGACAAGGATAAAACGAAATTAACTTTAGTCCATAGCGGGTTTACAAATTCAGATAGATTGCAATATGATGAACACAATGAAGGTTGGGATTGGTATGTCAAAAGACTTGAAAATTTTGTTGAGACTGATGTAAATGGGAGTAATGAATAATGACAAATCTGATTCAAAGACCTAATAAGTGAGAATTTTATGTTCAATAGGTAAGATTGATTAGGATTGTTTGGGACTCGAGTCCATCCATCCACCCATCCACCCACTTATCATTGTCGGGTTTATCTGATATGTCATGTGTTCAAGGAAATATTGCCTACTAAAAATTTTCTCAAATCTATTAATTCTTTATATATGTGATAATAAACTAGAAAATTATTTCAGTGTGTTACTGATTAATCACATTTTTTTGCAACGACAAAATAGATCAAAAAATAAGTTAATCTTTTTTCTAACTCAGGTAACAAGTTTTATATTTCATATTTTATATTTAATAGCTTTTATTCTAAAGTGCCTACCCATTTTTTTGTGGTTTTTCTTTGTGATATCTTTTCCATTATCTCTTTAGTTCTTTCATTCATTATCTGATTAATTTTGGTAGTAGCGTCAAGCATAGACTCTAGTTCATTGTTAGAGTAATTTGAATAAACCTTTGTCATTATCTCGTGGAGAGAATTAAAGACGGGGAAAACCTCCTTTTCAATCCTAGACATAATCGGCTTTACATATACCAATCGCCGGTCCTTCAAATCTCTATCCCTAATAACATATCCACGTTTCTCTAATCTATCGATCACCCCGGTTATAGCTCCGCTTGAGAGGCCCGTGATATTAGCTTAGTTGTGCACCTGTAAGTGGGGAATCTGATTTGACTATTATGTCTAAGCACTTGTGGTCTATTGTGTTAAGACCCAATAATTCACTAATCCAGTGGTGGAACAAGACGGTCCGGCTGCTAAGTTCACGAAATTGTTTGTGCAAAAGTTCTATCAGGTTTTGACGAGATTCGTCCATGTCCTTCTTCATTATACTATTATTATGTTGATTTCTTTTTATCATATATGTTTAACTTCTAAAATACTTAGAAACTAAAACATTTATATTTTGAGTAATATCATATTAATAAAGTTATGGAAAATAAATCAAAAATACCAAAAAATCCAACTAGTTTTTCCAAAGCTTAAAGAACAAGATGTTCCCTTACCCAATGATCTTTCGCAATATAAAGACAAGAAATTTTTGAATTGTTTGAAATAGATGTTGACGAGCTTTCGACTTGGTTTGAAGGGTTTAGGGTTGAATCTATAGAACTGTTTGTCGATAGTGTAATCAATTCAAGTGATCAAACTAAGCTAATTGTTGGAGGCAGACAAGATCAAAAAGGTATCGTTTTCTTCTAAAGCCAAAGGACAAGGACAAAATGGTCGTCGAATCCCAACTCCACAAAAGCCAAAATTTTGGAGGATGTCAAAAGATGACTGAGATTGACACAAAAGAAATACAGCAACTTTACCAAAAAAGATATGTGGCTGGAACATAGGTGATGCTACCAAGTTTGCAGAACCTTATTCAGAAGATGCTGATTTTATTGGGTTTGATGGAACTCATTTGGAAGGAAAGCAGCAAATAATAACTTTTCCATGCAATGCTATTTGACAAATTTGTAAGAGGCACCCGTTTAGTCGGAAAGGTTAAGCACATAAGGTTCCCCATATCCACTGTCGCTATAGTTATAGGAATAAGTGGAACGATTGAGAGTGGTCATGATAGTATTAACCCTGAAAAGAAATTTATTCATACTATAGTTGCAGTTAAGACAGACTATAAGTGGAAATTTTCTCTTTTCAGAACACAAGAGCCCAGTATGTAGGAAGTCCTGAAAAATAAATATACTAACCAATGAATTGAAACAGTTGATTCAATCTTGAGGAAAAAAGTATGAAAATAGGTGATGGTAAAGAGTTCAACAAAATTATGCACGATTGTGCAGGAGACTGTGTTTCAAAACAGCATGAACCTTCCAAACTAATTGTAACTCTGTCTAATGGATGGGTGATTAGAGATGCAATTTGTATTTTTGATTTGACCACTCTGTGATCAAAGAGGAATTCAGATAAAGTTGGTGAGAATAAGTGAGAAGCGAATCAACGTCTTTCAGACCTGAGGCTCAATATCCGTATCTTTTTAATTAAACCAACTATAGAATCAAGAAATCAACACAAAATAAATAAGAAAATGGTTTGATGTTTGTTAAACAATCCATTATGAAATCAAATTTACTGAATCTATATGGGCCCTTATAAAGAAGGAATCTATAGGGCCGCGATCAGCTCCATCTCCTGTAATAGTTAAATTTCTCGGATCTTTCAGTTTGCAGGATGGTGGATGGGGAGATTTCAAAGAATCATTTGAAAGTGCTGTTCCTGTATCATCATCTAATTGCCAAGAGATGCTCTATCCCAACTGTGTCAGAAAGTGGAAGATTGTTATAGCTTCTCAATAAATAGTGATCTGTGTCTCGGTTCACAAGTTCAACCAAGAAATTGACATTCTGGGATCGGTTTTAAAAACAAATCCCCTACATTGACTGTTATTCCAAATGCCTTTCTGTCATGCGGATAATCTCCCACAGTCTGATCCGTGTTTGTGTCTTTAGTTGGAAGTCTGTAAGTGTATTCTCCAGTTAATGGAGTTCCAATCTTTACATTGCCATATAATAGATTTGATCTGTCGTCCATCTGTGTTACGGTTCCTGTAAAAGATATCTTTATTTGATTGGACTTTGGTTCATCAGAAGCATCGTCCAATGTAGTAGCGTCTCTCTCTTTCGTCCATCATCAGTAGGTAAATTCTCTATGCTGTCCATTCTCTCTACTGTCCATTCTCTGTCTTTATCCCATCATCAGTTGTAGGTAAATTATTGAATCCAGTTAAATTCTGTAATCCTGAATTTTATTTCTAAATCGACACCTCCTATCGTTTGTACATATCCTAAATCCGAATCACGAACCTAATATCCAACTAGCTGTTAATACTAGTGCAATTAATAAAATAAAATGTTCTTTACAAGTTTTAATTGTCATTCATTTCTAATCAACTCATATGGATATATAAAATGATTTTATCAATTGATCTTATGTTATGGAAAGCCTTTATAGCAATGGAAGGAATCAAAATATGAAAATGATCAATAAGAAATCCCTCTGATTTTTCAGTTTCTTGTTTTCACTGCTTTATTGGTTACTCTTTCAACAACTTTAATTAATTTAGACTTGATAATAAACTTCAGAAAATTTTCGCTCAAGGTGAGGAAGATTTCGAAAATTCTTTTAGTAAAGACATGACAAATCAATATTAGAAAAGCCTAATGATGACATGGTGATAGTCAAAGACCCAAACGAAGGGGAACAGAGTCCCTTTGTAAAGGACAAATCAATATTAGAAAAGCCTAATGATGACATGGTGATAGTCAAAGAACCGCCTCCTGATGAAGACTTTGTCGAAAGTGGAGATGCATATCTGACTATTTCTGCATCTTTAAAGGAATTAATGATGATAATTATCGATATACAAAACGTTGAAGAAATTTTAGGGTCTGAATTGATAATGAAAGCAGTAAAGAAATATCTACTGTTCTCTTGTGCAAAACACTCTGAAAATGGTGTAAATATACCATCAAGGCACCAGGTAAAATACAGTTATATTTATCCTACTTGCTTGAGAATTGGTGCCCATGGATTTAGGCTCCTCATCATGTGAAAATAGGATATTTCTAGAGAATCTCAGTCGTGTGCTCTAACTGTCCTCAAGCCATTACCTTTAAATAATTTCTCTTTTTGAGCCCCAGAATCACTTTTTATAAATGGTTCAGCGGGGCCTATGACAGAATAAATGGAATGGTATTTCTTGATTTGAGCAATCATCATAAGGTTTGTGGACCAACAGATGGGCATGATTTTTTATAAAAATTACAACAATATCAACATAGTTGCATTTGTCATTAATAAATAAAATTAAGAGATTTAGAAAATCGAATACGAGTCATACCATTTTTCAGGTTATCGAGCCATATTACCCCCAATCATTCACAGTTAATTATGCTATTATCCTTCATAACCTACACCATCGCCATCAGCATCCAGGTTATTCAGGTCATTGACTCCAACCGGGATATTCTTCTCACCAAAGTCTTTGTTAATCTAAATCCACCATTGTTATCCAATTGATTATTATTGATACCACTAGACTCTACCTTGTCCTCATTATCTTTATTACTATTGTTTGATGAACAGCCATGCTCTTGTGCCTAATTTGAATCTGCAAATTCAGATACATCACGAGAAATGTTGATAACATCCGCAAAACCATTATCAAGTATCGCTTCATTAGCGTTAACACCAATCACACACATATAAACTGCAACTGTTTCGACCATAGGCAAGTCTCGATTATTATCTGGATCTACCTCTGGTTCTTTCTGCAACATTGTTCTGTCATGAAATTTTTCGCTTCATCAAATCCGATTCATCTGTTTCTGGTGCATCTATTAATGCTAGCCTTACTGTTATTGTTTCTCCTACTATTGTAGTTACATCAAGAGGTTCTCCATCTATGACTTTTTGTTACTGTTCCACTAAGTTTGATGAAGTGGTAACTAAATCAGAATTTAAGTGTGGGCAGATTCTGATTTGAAAAGATAGTTGTTCCCAAAAAACTAGAAAAATAAATATTGTCTCATAAAATAAGAACACAATACTGATTATCATTATATTCGGTATATAAATATACAAAAAATAGGTAGATTATTATACAATATCTACTTGTCTGGTTTAGTTTACTTTATCTCGATGGTTTTTATCACGGAGAATTATTGATAAATAATCATAAATCATTAAACTATTCGTTATAAGTCTCTATACGAAAATGTGGTAGCCAAAGTTAAGTAATGCAAAGAATTAATGAATATAAAAAAGGATGATTTGCCATTCTTAGTGATTGTATTTAGAACAAATTTCTGCGTTCGCTCATTTGCCTATAAGAATAATAAGCTCGAATTGCTTTATACTCCATGGATTACCAAAATTTGAAAATTTACAGAGCACACAGAGCTTTTGTTTCGTTGGTATTCCTACAGACGAGCTATTTTAATAGGACTGAAATAATAGGGGAGTATTATTGATAAAGTCGGACTATTAAGGTGAATAACCTCGATACTTTTTACTATAGAAATGATTTGTGTCGTTCCTTTATAGTGAAAGCGAGCAATAGTTTATGATGAAGGCGGTTTCAAGTCGATTTATTATTGATGTTTATTTCAATTAGTTTGTTATTATCAGACCTGGCAGATATCATTCAAAGAGATTTATAAAACGAGAGATTTTCCTGTAAATTTCGTACAAAAAAATGACAGTTCTGACAAAGATGAATAGTTACTTTGGGAATACTCGATTTCCCTAAAGTGAGTAGCATATATGAGAAATAGCCATAGATATGGAAACTACTGTTTCCATAAAAAAGGCTTGATATTCTCTTATCTTTTCTTGGAAGATTAAGAATTGAAAATACTATAGAATAAGAATACATTTGGACCAAAGTAAAAATAGTGTTCATTTATGGAATATAAAGTAAAAGCTCGTCATTTCCTAAAATATATATCTATTAATCCTCTTGAGTTCTACAGACCATAAATTTTCTAGAACCTAACTGTAAGATTTTAAATTATTTAAATATTAATGTTCTCAAATAAGTAAAATGATAGTTGATGAGCGATAAAGACTAACGGAAGTCTTTCCAAGACTATAATAAATTAAATAAGCAATATCCTAATGATAATCTATAAAATTCTTGCATCCCATGATCAAACTGAGAATAAATACTCATAGTAGAAATTACTTTTCCTCAAGGTGAGTCCGAAATACCATTACACAAACAGGAAATTAAAGCATTTATAATATAATGTGACGAAGGCAATTTTCAGATACTAAGAAACTTGTAAGAAACAAAGATACGTAATAAGGTTTGTAAAGATAAAGCCATTCTTATAAAAAATTCACATCAAGGCAAATCACCGTGTTTATATATCTATGAGTGATTTGAAAACTTTTTAGAGAACTGGGGACTTAATGATGGATGATATTAGAAAGTCTATAGAGTTTGGATCCAATCATAGTCATCATAAAGGTTAAATTATAAATCGAGATTTATTTTTGATTAAGTTTCTCTATTTGCAAAAAGGAAAATAGATAGAGCTGAGACTCGAATCTGCGTCTTTCGGACATGGATTCCATTAATGTTGTCTATTGAAATCTGTTACATTATGAAAATAGAAATTTGTGTATGCAAATGTTATGAATCTCAACTAACGAATAATCTTATAAAAATGTGAGTATCTTTGTCTAGTAGCAAATCTCTTTTCCATAAATTTAAATAATACCTTTCATTATTATTTTATCATGAAATTGGTAAACAATCCCAAAAACCATCCGAAAGAACTATCAAAAACAATCAAGTTACTGAAGATTCATTACCGACGTTCTACTAAAATATTCTGTATGGTATTCGAACATGTACGTAATAATTCCGTTGGAAGCTTTTGAAATGAATAAATATTCAAGTATTGATTCTCTTTCAGTAGAAAGCAATCGAATGTCTACTAAGAGGTCGTTTAGTGATGATCAAAAAATAACCACTGATAGGATCGAAACACATACTCGTTCAGTATTAGATCAAGTGAATACAGAAAAGTTAAGACAAAACCTGACCAGCTTATCTAAATTTCATACTAGACATTCAAAATCACCTCTCTTGAATGATGTTGGTGATTGGATAATGAACCAACTTATAGGGTTAGGTTACAAGAATTGTTTTTATCATTTCTTTAATTCGACCATTGATGATAAAGAGTATATTCTTAGAAACATAATATGCAATAAGGAGGGTTTTAATAAAAAATTGATCATCATTTGCGCTCATTATGATTGTATCATGGAGAATAAGGGAGATTCAAATAGTCGTGCTCCGGGAGCAAATGATAATGCTAGTGGTGTAAGTGCCATCATCGAAATAGCAAGAGTGTTAGCAAATGAGAACCTCCAACATTCGATCCAATTTGTTCTGTTCTCTGGAGAAGAACAGGGACTATTAGGATCCAAAAGTTATTCGAAATACATCGAGGATAACAAGATGGATTTGTATAGACTAATTAACCTTGACGCGGTTGATTATCCATTTCTGCGGATAATACTGTAATCGATGAGATAATAATATTGATCTGACTCACAACCAGGTTTAGAAACGATCTTTAAATGGTGGCTCTACCAGTATTTGGAGAAGTTATGAAAGATTTATCCTCAGAGGTTAATCTTAAATTCCCTTGGATTCATTTATGATAGCGACTATGAACCTTTCGAAGCTAATGGACATGTAGTAATAGGTGCTTATGACGGATCTGCAGATCCGAAAAAATCCACTCATTCATCCTCCAGACTTGCCGGAATTTGTAAATGGAACTATTTGACTGCAGTTACTAAGTTGGTATTAACTGTGGTTCTAAAGATAGATTCTATCAATAGTCACTAATACAAATGTCAACTATAGTTTCAAATTTCTATGATAAATGGACCCGATGACGTTAAAACTCAAATCTATCTTTCAAGTGTGAGTTACAATAAAAGAATCATTTAACTTCTGAATTTAGGAAATAGATATGATGGTCAAGGCAACTTACAGTCACGACAATATCAATTTTCTTGAGGACTCAAAGATCTAACCATATTATAAATTCTTGAAAAAGTTGGAAGCCGTTCTGAACCATAGTATATTAAGTTAAAAAAATTTATATACATAGTTTAATCACAATTAGACAATGATCTTAAGGTTTAGATTTTTTCGACCTTTACCATCAAATCATTCACCCGTATATCGGTAATTTTAACCCCAAAATACAATAGCACCAGAAGTTAAAAATGATATTGTAATAAATTTAACGTTATTGGCATTTATTAGAAATATATATTAATGACTTTCATATAAGTTTTAACATGGTATCAATATTGCCACTTCAGGTTAAACTTATGTTGGCTGAAGAGAACATAGATGCATCATTTGATATGGCATAGTGTGAGAGATAACTGAGAAAAAATTGAAGATGAATCCTTGAGAGAGATGGAATAAGAGCCATGGGTTGAAGCCTCCCAGACCTTCAGTTGACAAAAATAGAAATAGAATAGAAAATAACAAATCTGGCGAAGATTTCTTGTTTATCAGACACAAATGATCATACATATTAACACTATGTTGACGCGGATCCCAGGATCCATCATATCCAACAGTTGAAGGATGAGACACAATTCCATCGCCTGGTGATATCGATTATCCTGTTCCTGTTTGGAATACTGCACCAGACATCATTAGGAAAAAAACCGCTGCCTATTATGATAATTTTATGGTAGGCTGGGAAAATGACTATACCAATCCTGAGTTCCTCTCGCAGTTGACTTTGGGACAATTAGGATCTAGAAATTAGAATACACTATACACAATGCAATGCATCTACGTTGGGCATCAGATCCTGTCATCTTCAGACCTTCTGTCTTTCCCTACAAATGCAGAAAATATTGACTTAAGGTGGGATGATCTACTTATGACTATTTAGCGGATACTTATTCGAGTCACGTAAATCCTATCTTCTGGAAATTGCATGGTTGGATTGACGAAAGGATAGAAGACTGGATGAAAGCACACAGAATTTCAGGAGATGTTCCATGGGTGTCCAATGGGATAAGAATATTGTGCTTGGCATACCATAGTTCATGGCCCACATTTAATGGCAAGAATGGGTGAAGTAGCGAAAAGGATGTCCAATCGGATGGTACAGTAGCAAACATATTGTCAAAGGAAATGCATCTGGTGACACCATTTTCAGTAATTGATGATGGTATGACCTGAAACAATTTGGACAGTCAATAGGAGAATGAAAGCGATCAAAATTTTTCATTTTGAATTGATTTAAGATATTTTGACTATAGAATCAATTCATACAGTAGAGACTCCCGAATCTCTGTCTTTAAGACGTGGGTTCCAACAAAAAAAAAGCATCAGTGTTAAGAATTTTGTAGAATTTTGAAGGGGAAATCATAACGGGGTATCTTGTTTGTCAGTATTCAAGTCATCAACTACTATGTGCACCCGCCGGCACCAATTATTCCGTCCGATTTACTCTAAATCAATTTTTCATGTTATTGCTGATTTGCATTAAGTTCTATTGCAAGACGATATTGTTTTTCAAACCGTCTTCCTTGACATGGCTAATTTAGACATTAAAATCAATCATGTTTGAATAAGAATGACTAGTTTGTGGATTTTATGACGGGATGGAAAATCAAATCGATTCTTTGGGTGATTCTGAAGAGTTATTAGATGCACAGTAAATTGCCCCACTAATAGAAATAAATCATCAAATGTGATTGGTCTTTTATATTATTTCGTTGCATAATGCCCATAACCGAAGGAAAGTCTTTGACGATTAAGGGTTGTGATCACCGGTTCGTGGGTTTGTCTATACTTTGAAGAACTATGGGCTGTGTCTTTGAGTGATAAATGAGATTCGTTGATATCTTTATTACAAAGATATCAAAACCATAAACCTCATATTTTCTTGGTTTATTTTTTAGGATCTTTTTATCATGATATTTTTGATAGACAAGCAGTATTCTATTCTCGAATTTACAGTATAATTACTATATGTCATCTGGTTAGTCTCCCATTGTTCCTTTTTCAATATGCTACTATTTACAGTTGTGATCAATTGATTGCTTACGTCGAAGTGAATAAACCTTCAACATTAGGGTTTAAAAATATATTTTATCTTAGGATATTATATATATGATGTTACTAGGTATAGGTAGATTCCATCTACATGAAATAAACACGCAATAAAGGACTAAAATATACTCACAATTCAATTAAAAAGAATAACAGTTTATTAGCATCAAGTTCTATTGTTATGGATGTATGAAATGTCGCATTTGTAATCATCCAATTGTGGTTAATAGACTTAAAAGACAGAGGCTTGATAACAATAAGGACATTTTCTATGACATAGTATTTGATATTTGCGATTATTGTAATGGACCTATCATAGCCGTCAGAAGATATGATAGACAAGATCCCACCGCATTTTATGATGAAAATCCAAACGAGGTATCAGAAGATAAAATGGAGTTTATACAAAAACAATAAAACATAGGACTTAATCCTCAACTTAAAAAAAACTAATTTATTAAAAGACATATATTAACTACCGGAGTTTTCCGTTTACTACTCTTATTTCTTGTCTCTTTTTCCTTTGATGCATTACATAGGAGACGGAATTTGAATAAAAGTTGAATGAGCAGGCTAGTTAATCAATGTTAGAATACATAAAAATAAAAAAGTTAGGGAGGACCACTAGTTTTTTCATTACATGCAAAATAACTTCCTCCTCCTGATGATATACAACCTTGAATAAAGCCTTGGTAGTATGCATGAGCGTAATGTTCCCCATATACCGCAATCACTCTGTTGAGTTTGATTGTGCGAACCACCTTGTCGAAACTCAAAGCCAGCATGATAACATTTCTGATTCTCACTATCATTGCTGTCGTCATCATCATCATCACTACTATATGCCAAATAGGTGCCTATTGACACATAGAGTACATGGAAACACTTAGAAGGATCATTGCTAATATGTAAAATTTGTAATTTCATCAATATTTTAGTAGTAACCGAACTAGTATTTAAATTAGTGGCTGTTTTTATTGGTTCTGTTCCTTTAAAAGGCTTTTTTTAATTCCTTGGTGTGAAATCTTGTAAACAGTATCAATAGTGCATGTTCTATTATGTGAGAATTTACAGGGCTTGGAATTTCCGGTTCAAAATTACCACTCACTTTATCATAAGCCTTTAGATTACCACATAATTACAAAGTTATACTAATAGACGCAGCGTCATAGCCGCTTTCGGAGTTTAAGGTTGCTCTGGAAGGTGAACTTTGGTTTGAACCCGTTTCTTGAATTCTTTGGGTTTATAACTTGATAGATGCAGGTATGTTTATATTTCAAATTTGAAGTGCCGGGGTGGTGCTCAACCTTGCTATAAAAACATGGAATCTATCATTCTAACATTGTTTACGGCGATGAGTTGGGATTTGTTTACATGTCAGGTAGCAATGGGTTTTCACTACATGACTATATCGTGTAGTCTATTCATACTTTATAGAAGTTGATATTGTCATTCATCAACAAAAAACCTTATATCATTTTTACTATAAATCGTGTTATGAATTACCACAGACACTGAACCTGGTTCTTCTGGGTCATCGGTGCTAAATAACGAAGTAGAAAATAAAAAAGCTATAAAGGAAATACAAGATAAACTAAATGAACTAGCACCTTCATTGCATAATTCAGTTAACCTAACTACCATTAAAGACCTTGAATTACGTGTATCCGAATTAGAGGAGAAAGTAGAAAAAATTCTTAATGTTCTAGAATCAAAAAAAAGGATTAATTGGAGATTATTATGTTTCCAAACCTTCAACAGTTTTATATATAAATATTATCTTATATGTTTATGAATTTGATAGCTCTTCTTTCAGTATTAAAGATCAAATAATGCTTTTAAAAAGTTGATTTTGCTTGACCTGATGAATTTAGCAATCACTATGAGATCAAAATATGACGATTTGTATTAAAATGTTACTAATCTCTTAAGACAAATTCATGATAATTCGGGATATGAAAATAAACCATGTCTCTATTTCCTCGGATGGCCAAAGATCAGCAGGTTTATACCTTGAAACATCGTTCCGTCAGTTTTTTTAATTCCTCTCGTTCAATTGACGATTTTCTGTTCTTAGTCTATGATTACTTGGATCATATAACTATCTGAATATCAAGTTTTGTATTATGGTCTTTTAATCCTCGTGGATAGTTTTAACTAGTTAATGAGATATCAATCAAAATGACTTTCATATCTTCATCCTTTAATTTTCTATAAAGTTTTCTAATTCCGACAAATACCGCAACTAGGATAAAGATGGATACAAACCCTATCGAAAACATTAACAAAGCAGGATTTATGCTTTGGTCACCTGTTCTTTACTATCATAGTTTCCCTTAATATACTTCATGCATTCTTGAATCACTAAAGCGAAAAAATTTTAATTGATGGATGCGTAGATCTACTTTAATTTCGTCGTTGTTTTAATGAATTCAAATTATGTGGGATTCTACCTTTCACTCGATAGTGATAATGGATCTGCATAACATGTTCACATGAATCCACAATTATAACGCCGACAGTGGGACTCTAGACCAATACCGTATAATCGTGGATTCATATTTAATATCATTTCAAAAGATTATTCTCATTGTAATCAGATCTTGAGAGTCTTATTCAATCTTCAACGTTATCATCAATTAGAAAACAAACAAAGTAATCAGGATGTGATTTGCTCAATAATTTCCATATTTTTGGTGTCTTCACAACCTCTTTTGCGTAAATCATCAATGGTTTTTCTAGAAAACTCAAACGCCTTTCCAAAAATAGTATTTTCATCATCGGTCCTCTCTATGTATCCAATTTTGGACATTCTAAACCGACCTTCCAATAATTGCCAGAGTTCCCTTCTCTTATTGTCTCTTCCACGACTATAACCAGGCTTATTCAATAATTCTTTTAATTCCTTGTTATGTTCCTGCTTATTATGAGAGTGTTTTTCACCCAGTTCAATCAACTTCTTTACCAAATCGATATAATCTGTGATAGTTGATGCCATTTGAATGTCTGCCCTTGTTTTGTCTGCAAATTTGATGTCAATTTCTCTGTCCTGAATCAAGTTCAAGTCATCGATTGATTTACTTTGACTGTTCTCAAAGCTAGGATATAAGTTTACAACATATATTTCCAAGTCTGGAGCCTCTTCACTCTTTTCCTTAAACCAGAAATCTCTGTGAGCTTGCATTAGCTCTCTGACTGGGGTATCGAAACTTTCTGATTTTCTAAACCTGTTAGGGTAAGAAAAAATGTCTTCCTTAGTCATCTTATCAAAAGTAAAAATACCGAATATGATTTTGTCGATCTCAGCAAATATTTTGGATTACTTCATATGAATGACAGAATTAATTTAGACCCAAAAGATAGAAAAAAGAATTAAGGAATGTTTAGTTTAATCTCTTGATGTTCGAAGGTCTCTATACTGGAATATGATGTAATTTATTGACAACTTGAAACTTCTTGCAGACTTCCGGCTGTACCATATTTAACTAGATGAATTTGACTTGTATTGAGAATAATATTAAGAGTTCTTAGACTCTCACAATCAAATAACGTGTCATTTAGTTTGGTAAGATTTAGATTAGAATTATCTAGATTTATGTCGATAAGTTTTGCATTTGTAAGATCGGCAGATGCAAGATTAGCGTAAGAGAGGTTAGTATTATTAAGATAAGCTTTAGTAAGATCACTACTTATTAGATTTGCATTTGTAAGGTTAGTATCATAAAAATCTGCATCCGACAGATCAGCATCTATTAAAGTGGTATTTTTTAGCGTAGTATTCTCAAAAGTTGCAATTGTCAGATCTGTATTTGATAGATCAGCGTTGGTAAGATCACTATCAAAAAAATCAACGTCAGATAAGTCTGCATCATCTAGATCAGTATTTTTTAGCGTCGCTTTCTCAAAATATGCATTTGTCAGATCAGATGTAAACAGTTTAGCATCTGTTAGATCAGTATCAACAAAGTCGGCAAGGGACAGGTCCACGTCAATTAGATCAGTATTTTTTAGCGTCGCTTTCTCAAAATATGCATTTTTCAAAGTAGCAGAATTAAGTGAACTATTAGTAAGATCGGAACCTATAAGAAGAGCATTTGTCAGATCTGCGTAACTAAGGTCGGCGTCTCTCATATCAGCTGACCCAAGATCAGCATCGCTCAGATCAGCATATGTTAAGTTAACATATCTTAAATCCGCATTGCTCAGATCAGCACTTCTTAGAACTGCATTATGTAAACTAGAATTTTTCAAGTCTATATTTGATAAGTCTCCGGAAATTTGGATGTTATTTAAGATCGAATTCTTTAGATTAGTATTGGAAAGATTGGAATCTGTTATTATTAAAGAATTTAAGTTTACTCCACTCAGATTTTTATTAGAAAGATCTAAGTTTTCTAACCTAAGCGGTTGTTTGAATTGTGTTCTTAATTCATTAAACTCTTATACTTCATCGTGTTCTAAAAGTCCAGCTAATCGACTGGGTGTGACACTGATATAGTTATTAAGAATGTTGGAAACAAATGGTCCAGCAACGAGACCGATGATCGTAAAGACTGAGGCTAAGACTAAATCTTTTGGGTGAATTCGGTCAATCATTCTAATGTCTTAACCTCAATTCATATTTTCTTATTAAGGTTGTGATGAGTGAACCAATGGTGATAGCGTACTATCAAGTGGCTATTACAACAACCATGACGATCTCAATCAATTCCTAAACAAACACACCAGATACTACATTTGAATGGCTTGCATTAATTGGTGGCTCTGACGAAGACACATTTACAATAACTACTTGTACGATTTGTCTTGAAAACCCTAACTTATTTTTGAATATGAAGACTTACAAGTTTAGTAACATTGATAGTGGAATCATAAGATCTTGATATGGACTTTACGAGTTGCAAATATTTACATTAAGTAGGTGTTTCCATGTCGGCTATTGTCCAAAATGTTAATTCATGGGGATAACTACTTGCTAGACCATTTTCTAATCCATTGAAGCAAATTAATAATAGATTCTACAAGTTCTTGACCTTTAGGAGTAAGACGATATTCCACAATCAGTAATATCTTATAGTATCCCTTCTTAAAAGAATAGGACTTTATTGCAAAAGAATGGTAGCGGCATAGACTCATCTATTGTCAATCATTTATTTTCAAAATTTATCACTAAATCGAAAGGAGGAACAGGCTTGGGATTATATATATCAAAGAATATTATCGAGGCTCACGGTGGAAAAATGTGGGCTAAAAACAATAAGGATGGGAAAGGTTCAACATTTTTCTTTAATCTTCCATTACTCATAAAAAAATATACATTAAGAAAATGTTCCATATCTTCTAGTATAGTTATACATAATCAATAACTTTGAAATTACTATTAGTAAATTGGTGTACCGAACTCACAATATACAAGCATTTCCAGTATTTAGCTTTTTTTTGTTTTTGTTAATTTCATCCTCTTTTTGCTCAACAATTCAACTCTCTTATGGTGCCTACGCCAAAGCTCCTCGGTCACCATATGGACCTACAGTGAATGACGATACTCTCACAGTTGAAAAAGTTACAGATAATTTAGATATTCCTACGAGCATGGCATTTCTAGGTCCTAATGACATCTTGGTTACAGAAAAAACTACAGGTAAGGTAATGAGGATCTTGGATGGACTGGTGATGCCACAGCCAGTTTTGGATGTCCCAGTAGCATCACTAATTGAGCGAGGATTACTCGGGATAGCTGTTTCCAAGAATATAGCAGAAGGAAAAACATATGTTTTCCTCTATTATACCGAATCTGGAGATGGAATAGATGAAAGTGACGCAAATAATCTTGTCGATCCATTGGGAAATAGGCTTTATCGTTACGAATTTGTTGATGGCAGATTAATAAATCCAGTTTTGTTATTGGACTTGACCGCAATTCCTCCAAACGCTAGGGGTGAACATAATGGAGGCAAAATCCGAATTGGTCCAGATGATAATGTATACTTGATAGTTGGAGAAGTGGGTGGTCACAGAACTCAGGCACAAAATGTGTTTGACGGTCCAGCTCCAAATGGACTTGGAGGCGTACTTAGAATTAGTCAAGATGGTGGAATAGTAGATCCAGATAATCCTATTTTTGGTGATGGATTACCCCTAAATGTTTACTATGCAATGGGCATTCGAAATAGTTTTGGTATGGATTTTGATCCTCTAACAGGAAATCTTTGGGATACTGAAAACGGACCTGACACGGGTGATGAAATAAATTTAGTATTTCCGGGATTTAACAGCGGCTGGGTTCAAATTCAAGGTTATGAAGATGATGATTTACTCGAGAATGATGCATCTGAAGCTAATTTGACAGAGTTTGGAAATAGTGAGTATGCAGATCCAAAGTTTGTTTGGGATACGACGATAGGCATAACTGCACTAAAGTTCATGAATTCAGACAAACTGGGTAAAGAATATCAAAACAATATGTTCGTCGGAGACATTAATAATGGTCTCCTATACCGATTTACCCTTAATGAAGATCGAGATAATATTTTCATCAATGATACTTTTGTTGGTGATATCGATTCATTAGATGATAATGAAATAAATGACCCCAAAGAGAACCAGCCAATAATCTTTGGACAGGGTTTTGGAGGAATAACTGATATTCAGGTCGGTCCAGATGGCTACCTATACGTTTCAAGTTATTCAGGCTCTTTATATAAAATACTACCAGTATCTGACAGCACTACTCCAAAGAATCAACCTAACTTGACCCCACAAAACACTACCTTGACAAATCAAACCGTTTCTGCAGTTATTTTAGGAATAGACGGAGATGATTCATATTCACCAGAACCAATTGAAATAAGGGCAGGTCAGACTGTTACTTGGCATAACGGAGATACCATATCACATACTGTTACATCAGGACAAGATGGAGATCTAGATGAAGGAATCCTTTTTGATTCTGATGCTATAATACCTAACCAAGACTATAGCCTGACATTTGATACTCCTGGAGAATTCGATTACTATTGTATTTATCATCCCACTATGGTTGGTGAAGTAACAGTGAGTGGTCCAGATGGATCTACATCTACATCAGAAGATTCTACAGATGAAGAAGACGACTAGATGAGTGTTTTAAGAATGAAAATAAAGACAGATATAGACTGCTAATTGAGAATTTTGATAAAACGATGTATCGACCATTATAACTTCCTATACATTTGTAGGTTGAATCCGCTTCGAGAGACTCTTATAAACTAAACAAAAATCCCAAAATATCTTCTTTAGTCATATTCTTGTAATTTTTAGCATTATGAAAATTGGAAAGCCACACTAGGTTTTTATCTTACCTTCTTTTGTTGAATCCTTGATGTTTATTTCATTTTGTTCGGCTATTGTGAAATTACATATAATCTCTGCATTCTGAATGTTTTGTTCAACTAATTTCTTTAAAGTATTTTTATAATATTGTCTAGGTAATGATTTGGTTATAATATCAATTTTCGCATCTATATTGTTACTCTTTTATAATCCAATCTCATTTTTCTCCTCAAAGAAATCCAATGTTGATATTAAACGTAATTCGTCAGAATATTTAAAATTACTGATTGAATCCACAAGTTAGGCGCCGGAGGTGGGACTCGAAACCATACCGTATAAGCGTGAAGTCATAGATAATAAAACTTTTTGATCTCTGGAAGGGGATGGGATTTGAATCCGTTTCTTGAAATCACGGGTATGCTTTGACAGATAGGACATAGTATATAATTCGTTTGATCAGGCTGGGAAGGGATTCGAAGCCTTGGTATAAAACAGGAAATCTTTACCCCTAGCATGGGAAGGGTAAGATATATATGATAAATATCAAAATTAATTGTTCCCAATGAATTATCACTATCTGCGTTTGGAATCCATAACTTAAATCGGTGGTTAGGTGAACCTGCATCCACTACAATTCCTTTGCTAGGTTTTTGCTCTGTCATTTCTTGAGTTGTTAACGTTTCTTTCAATCTGCATTTGATATTTGACAATATTATCATACCATGATTTTCCTAAGAAATCCATCAAATCTGAAGGGAAATGGATAAAAGAATCGCTTACAATGGTAATAGCAGGTACATAGTTATGGGAGATACACCGCAAATGGATGCAAAGGATACCTCTGAGTTCTTTCGTAAGGTTGCCGATGAAATGGAATACTTGGGATTGGTTTTGGAGTTAAGTATATTTTTAAATAAATTGATAACTGACGAAGAACCGGATCCTATAATGACATCACTAAAGATGATCCATACGACTTTAAGTGGAATCAAAGACGATATTTTGGCCTCTTGGGTAAGAGCTAGAGAGGAAAATATCGCTTTCATTCTAG
>JARFXS010000096.1 GCA_029194465.1 Candidatus Nitrosocosmicus sp. | reverse complement strand
AAATCTGACTGGATGCGATAAAAATATATCTGGATTTCTCTTAATTTCATACTTTCTTATGAAACCTGTGTCTTTTATGTTCTAATCTGGGTTTCGATGTCTATATATATTGTTGAACCTCATCACAAAACAAGGGGTCCTGATCCATATTGTTTGATTAGTTAGAAACATTAGGATTTCTGGTAATGTAATAGAAATGACGTGGTATTAAGATTTTTTTTAAATGGTTGATTGATTATGAAAAGCGTAAACAATCTTCTGTTTCTAATATATTTGGATAGACTAGTGTTGAAACCGGTAAAATACTCATACGGATTTCACCCTGATGGAAACTCGACCGATATATGTAAATCATATGAACAAAACAGATTAAGATCTCATTTAGCCCCACTCAAATTTTTTCATTTGGATAACAAATATCCCGCTAACACTTCTCACAGCTCATTTTGTCTAATTATCTCACTGTTCCAATAGGGCACTTTTTTTCTTTTGGTATGTGTGGACATGACTGATTATTTTTATCCTTCATACACATGCATATACCTTGCATCAAAATATTTGGTATTTAATAGATGTTTAAGCCAAGAAAAGCATTATATGATTTATTTACATTTGAAAAATTATGGTTTTTGATACCCCCAATTACAATAATTTGAGGTATACCGATATAATTCATTGCTCATTCGAATACTATAAAGAAAGAATAAAGAGAGAAATCAAAAATGAGCATGATAACAATAATAATTTCGCTCTCATTGATTTCTTTGAAAGACTGGAAAAGACTTTAAACAAAACTAAAGATTATTATTTGCAGAACATTGGTAACATTATTGGATCTTCTGAGAACCCTAATAGACATTCAAATATAGGTATTCTTAGAAGTGTGTTATTTGTTTACCATAAGGATCTGGACCGCTGTAATGATGTACTAAACCAGCAATACAATTTGTATCCTGTTGGAGCAGGTTCAATACAGGACAATTCAATGTGGGGACAGGAGATTTTGGACAAAATTATCCAAAGACCTGAATCGTCAGAATCTAGTTAATTCTACTTTGATGCTTTTTACTCCGACCTATTTTGTCGTTATGATGAATTATAGTCACTCATAAAGATTTGACCCAATATGTCATCTCTGTATTCGGTACGTGCCTGATGGCCATACTTTTTGTGCTACAACAATTCCAAAATTCGGTTTCCAGATTAAACTTTTTCAGACCTAACGTCAATTGGATGAACAAACGACTCTAATTCTTGACTAATTTGTTTCTAGTTTTTATGGCGTGACAATTAGGACAAAGGGCCTGACAGTTCTTTTCTCTATTGTCGGATCTATTGCCATTCTTGTGATGATAATCTATGACGTTTAGGACCTTTTTACAGTATGCACATCTATAATTTTGTTTTCTAAGAATTATTTCTCGTGTGCCTTGAGAAAACCCTTTTCTAACCCTATTAGTATTCTTCCTCAACTTTTCAAGAGAATTCAAAACCAATCCAGTAACCACGATTGAAAATAATAAGACAATCGATGAAGGACGAAGTAGCGAGTCGAAAATCTTTGAAAAAGATACCACTTTAAAATCATTTAATTCAACATTGCCAGAAAAAGCATTAGCAACCAAGTCCAAGTCCAAATTTGTATCTGTGATTTGGAGTGAACAACCTTTTTCGTCTACGGTCCTGTTGGATGACCACATTAAATAATCTACCAATTCTGTTCCTAAGAGATTCAAATGTTGGTCTAATATGCCAGTTGGATCATTTCTCAAGCAATGGATATCATATGAGTAAACGGAATGGTCGTGGACAAATGCCCCATCTAATGCAACCAACATACTCAAAACAGTGAAAAGAGAAAGGATCAAAATGACCATAATCACATTGGACCAACACTTACAATGGTATATACGAAAAAATAACAATATGACTAATAACGATTGTTGAATTTTTCTCTATTTGAATCAAAGGTACAAGATTTTCATGAATTTTGAATCTCCAAATATTTGTATTAGGTCTTTAGCTCATGTACATTTTGGTTTCAGATTAATTTGTTAAAGCTTAAAAATATGGACTAGGGATCTAAACCCTCAATGAATTAACAACGGAATTCTCTGAATCAATTCAAAATTTCAGTTAATGAAAAACCCAAAATATATCTGGGTATTAGCAATCTTTGTAATTTTAATAAAACAAAAAAGACTACATAGTGAATCTATTTTCTAGAATCATGGCAGAAGGTTATCCTGTCCAAATATTATTTAATACCTTTAGCATTCTGAGCCTATGGTGCTTCTGGAGAGGCACCTTGACTCACGTCGACTGTATTAATAATTTCACAACTTTGTAATTCGCTGTTAGATATAGATCCAGTTGCTTCTTGGAACGTATCTTCTTGGTTAAATTGAGATGAACAATCACCATTAGAATCCGTTGAAATAGTTACAATCGCTGTTTCACCTAGCTGATTTTCGATATCCATAGTATCAAAAGGTGTTTCTGAAATGGTATAATTTCCTGAGTCTAAGGAAATAGTTGTCCCATTAGCAGATCCTTGAAAACTAGTCATATTTGGATTATTGCCTGTTACTACTAAATTAAACTGATTTGCATCAACATTTTCCAGCACAAATTGACAAACCGAATCATCATTTGGAATACCTAGTGAGGAATCACAACGAACAATTTTAGTTACCGTGACAGTAGCCTGTTGTCCTTGAGTAGCGTTAGTTAATGCTGGTTGTTTCTTGGTCTCAACCGTTGAGTTATTTTGAGCATATATCTCCCAACTGCTCTGATGATATCCTCCTATCGAAACCGCATTCAAAATGAAAATGATTGCAGCTGATATACCTAATAGTTTAATCAATTATCTGATATAATGGATTAATTAATATTTAAAAATATGATTTCAATTCCCAGATTCGACACATTGAAGTATCCATTTTTTAAATGGATTGGGAAAGTATTATTGGAATCGCATGACCTGACCAGGGGTACTGGTTTGATTCTATAACCTTTCAGACCTGATTGATATCCATTCAAAGTTGAGGGTGAATTATTATCCATCATCAGAACCAAAAAATTTCTACCTTTTCTTTTTGATAAAATTTGCCTAGCCGATAAAAGTTTTGAAGATGATGCATTGTAAAGTTCATCCTAATCCCATTTGGTAACCATTCAAATGCTTAAACGATGAGCAAGAATAATTATTGTCATAAAACATATGTCATGAAAGGTATTTGGTCGCACTAAATTCATAAATAGAAATGATATAAGGATAAACTGCTACTCTATCTAAGTTTAATCGAATTCTGCTGTTTGTTCTGAAGTAGGCTAAGTATCTAACTTGTTTTACCAATTGTAACAATTTTGTGACTATCTATATTTATATATCGAAACAATAAATTGAACGAAGATGCAAGAATTAAGATTTTTTATGATTATGCTTTGTACCTTTGTGGTTTTAGGCATACTGATTGGGCATCCTGCCATTTCAATTGTAAATGCAACCACATCATCACTACCCTCAACATCATCTCCGCAACAAGAATCTACTGATTTTTCTGATGGTATCAATGATTCTGCATTGGCAAACCTTTCTCAGGCATTACAGGAGGACAAAGAAGATGGTGATCAAAATGGTGGAGAAAATTGGGATAAGGCCATAAATAACTTAGAAGATGAAATGGGATTTCCGGTTGATGAAGATGTCGAAGAAGCACTGATGAATATAACAGAGGTACACTTGAATAACTTGTCAATACAATGAGTACTTAACTATTCTTCCATCGCGTTACGGGACAAGTTTATGCCTAGAAATAATGTTTAGTCTCAAAAGAATTAATAAATTTTTGTTCCAAGTGTAGATACATTAGTAATAATCAATAATCCTTCAAAGACTACAAAGAAAACTCTTCCATCTTGATTTTTATCTATGAAACATTCTATACCTAGGATTGTAGTAAATCTATTGAATTTTCCAAGTTTTGGATCAAAGTGCACTATCATGAACTATGAAAATTTAGAGGGGCTTTTTACATAAAGATTTCAATGTATTCTACAAAATAAGCTTCACATGATTTTAAAATATTTTTTGCATTTCAAATCAAGTGTATAAAAGGAATGGAATTCCATTATTGGCAAATATATCCAATATTTAGAAATTATTCGAAAGAGTTATATACATTAATTGTGTAGTATTGGGAATGTCAAACAATATCACTATTTTGGATGATGCAAGACATATCATTATAGTAGATAATCTCTCAATTGACATAATACGAGGATTGCGTTCAATGTTTCAGACCCTCTCTAGGAAGTCCTCAAAATTATGCTTCTTTTTGGGAGCGGACAGTAAATGAACTGTACTAGTTTTGACTCTCAAATTTACTACCAAAGTATGAATCAACTAGATAAAAACATGGGAGATAATCCTGCTATTTCCAACTCCAATATTGAACAGGTTAATTTTGTTAATTGTGCTCACAATTACTGTGTATGTTTTATTGATATTGTTGATTCTACAAAAAATACTTGTGATATTAAAGGATCCGACAAGATACAAGGGTATTATTCCATTTTTCTTAATACCCTGTCGTCTATCATTAAGAAGCACCATGGAAGAGTGATTAAGAACTAGGGAGATGGTTTTTTTGTATTATTTTCTTAAAACTGTGGACATTAAGATTGAGATGGCTTTTCAGAACGTACTAGATTGCGGTCTAGCAATGATCGAGGCAAACAAGTCTATTAACCAGAACTTTTCCCAAAAGGGACTGTCATCCATATGTTGTGGGATAAGCGCCAATTACGGGAAGGTCGAATTAGCGATTTCAGCAAATTCTCAAATTGTTGACCTTTTTGGACCCCCTGTAAACATATGTTCTAAAATAAATCACTTAGCATCAGCAAATGAAATGATTATTAGTAATGATTTGTTTGAAGTCTTAGAAACTACCTCATTTTACCAAGAATATTCCTTCAAAGCTTTAGAGAAGAATACTCATGAAGACATAGCTTCTGAATACGTAGCATACCCCGTTTATCCAATAGATGATTCCCATAGGAGAAAAGAGTTTGAAGATAAGAGGAATAGAATGCTCATTGAAAGTCAAAAAGATCATAGAAATATGAACAATTCGTCATTTAATATCTTATTAATTGATGATGACGAAGATATACTCTTTGCATTTAATTTAATAATTTCAAGTGAAGGATATAACGTTACCTCTTTCTCAAGTTCATCAAATGCATTAGTGCATTTTTCAGAGAAAAATCCCTATTTTTATCATCTTGTAATAATGGATATACGTATGCCTGAGTTAAATGGCATCAAATTATATTCTCAGCTTAGGGTTTTGAATCCTGATATAAAAGTACTGTTCCTATCTGCATTAAATGCACTTGATGAGGTCCTAAGCATTTTTCCAGAAATCAAGCATAGTGAAATTATTCGCAAGCCTATCGAACCAGATGCTCTGCTCTGTACTATCAGATCCATACTGTATCGCGACTAATGTGTGGAGCTTATAAATTCTGATGTCGAGGATTAGAATTAATGTATCTGGTTTTTTGTTGTCTACGTTCTTCTCATCAAGATCGGCCATATTCAAACAAATTTCTTTAGATGGCTTGGGTCGATCTCTGCAGTTTACTTTATGATCGTATCAAATTTTACCAATCAACAAGCCTACAATGACGGCTGGGATTTCTCTTGTAATAAATTTTTAGATTGTTACTTTCAAAAATTATTGAATTTATTTCCAGTAAATCGTATTTAAATTTCCGCATTTTGCATTCAATACTTGTTGGAATTGTTTCTCTATCAGGATATTTCGTTGACTTTTTGTGATCCGAGTCTGGGGTGTAGCAATGTATGATTCACCACATTTTGGACACGCAAACATTGTCATAGTACTGACAGTTATCATCTATCATATGTAAACATTCAGTCAGCTTAGGACGCTCTATTATTGATTTATGACTATTTCTGATTAGTATTATCGGAATTCTCTAAACGTACATCCTTCTCAAATTTATCCAACTGGTTTCCATTTATTTCAAATATCCAAATAGCCTACATAGGCAACAAATGAAAAATAACTGTTTAGCAATTTAAATTAGGCATTTCATGTGATCAGATTTATTAAATTCTGAGTATTTAATGTTTTTAAGAAGCGACTATGACTACGATAAAATATACTAAACTTGGATGAAAGGATCTTTAACTTGTCCTTAATATAGATATAAAATAGACAAATCTTTAAGCAATGGAATGGCCCGATTAGTATGACCCATCCTGAAAAACTAGGTAAAATATTTGATAAACATATAGAATATGAATTCGACAAAGAGGATGTCGAATCAACTATGACTACTATGACCGATGAACCCTATGTTCATCATGTGCCAACTTTGACCGGTGGTTTTGGATATGACGAAGTGGGCTTAAAAAATACTTTGTTGGAAAAATGCCAAAAGATATAAAAATAAAACCTATTTCACGAACGGTTGGTAAAGATCAGGTAGTAGATGAAATCATAATTAGTTTTACCCATGACAGAGAATTGAATATATGTTACCCGGTGGAACCTACCGGAAAATATGGAACATTCTGCATGTGGTTGTTGCTGAAATTTTGCAGATCTGGAAATTGCTCGCGAGCATATATACTGATCGAGAAACTTCAGTCTAAACCAAATAGGACTAATTGAAGAAAAAATATGCCTGTTTAGGATTCAACATGCAAGCGAAATACTCGAGTTAACAATAATTAGTTTTTATAATCACCCATTATTTGAATTCCTAAATCTTGCATTAGTATTGAGGATCGTTTAGACCTTCAACTGTCGAACATTGTAACGCGATTTAGTTTCCTGTAACATAAAAAAAGATTGATCCATATTCAATTTCCTATTTATGATCATGCATTGTTTTATTATGCCGTACGAGGTAAGTGGCTAAGATTTGATACTTTTATAACATACAATAATGCAATGACGATAAAATGCAAAGTGAAATTCATTTAAAGTTATCTTTTCTTATCATTACTACCGGATCTGTTGAATAATCACCTGCATTCATCTAGGCGACCTTTGTGTCATTATCTAGGTAATCGAAAACAGGATCATTTCTGAATGTGCATGGGGCTATTCATAGGAG
>JARFXS010000095.1 GCA_029194465.1 Candidatus Nitrosocosmicus sp. | reverse complement strand
GTATAAATATTCTAAACCATAAGATCCTAAGGAATATTTTTCGTATATTTAAATTAACTTTAAATATTTGAATAGTTATATAATATATAACTATTATTTGAATTGATTCAAGTATAGTTAGTAGGTATTTCATGCCCAGCGAGAAGGTTTCAAACCTGTCTTCTCGCGGGTGAATTATGTTAAAATACAAAGTAGGTAATCCAGAACTAACTTAATTCCTGGCCGGAATGAAAATAATGAACAAGAATTTGTCCATTATGAATCAAATCAATAAATTATTGATCAAATAAATATATCCAACGAATTCAGTACATAACATTCTTTAATTTTCGGTACTATTCAACAGAGTGCCCGACAACAGAATTATCTTTCATATCTATGCAGCAAGGGCATTTTTGTTTAACACAGACATTTGTAACTTCATGTTTACAAATAGGACACAGGCACTTTTGAAGTTCGATTTCGCCCAATTTCTTTTTTACAAATTAGGAATTGCACGACACTTTTGATTTGTGTTTCTTTTTCTATCAGTTTTTTAGAATCAAGTATACCCAAATTATAATAGGAACAGCGATACGGCAAAGAAAAAACAAACGAGACTCTCACATTTGCCTCCAGTGCCACTAGTAATATCCCAAATAGTGCAAAGCCTATTCCACTCCAAAAGGCCAAATTGGATAATTTTTGTTCAGATTGTAATATTTTGAAATCTCACTCTTATTTAATCCCTTTTAGTTAGGTGAATAGGGATAGCAGCACAGATGTTTAAATGACATAATTCTGGCACTTAATTAGTAATTCAATAAAGGATTTGGCAATTTAAATATTAGAAAGATCCATTTTAATTTATTGAACAAAACTAACTGGAAGTTCATTCCCTCAACCCTGCTCGTTTTATTTATAATTTTTATGATTACGAATCAGAATAACACAGTTTTTGGTCAGGACGACCAATCAAATAATAATGACACTTTTAGAACCATCCTACTAACATCTCTGGAATTACATGTGATAAGGGTTGAACATTTACTTCCTCCACAGCCATACAAAGTTAGTTATAAATTCAAAATGAAACTCAGAATATCCCTGCTGGAATAGGCATCTGTCCAAACGATTGCATATTCTGGTTTGCCCACGATGATTCAGGCGCCATAATGAATCACCAATTAGAACTGCATTCTCTCTTGATCGGTTTTGAAAGTATGACATATTTGATAACTCTTCTTTCATTGAAAATTTTTCAAAAAACAATATGGCAGCAAATATATCAATGATTACGGAAAACGGCTCCCAGAGTAAATTAGATAATTACAAGAATATAAGTTTTGAAAATAATGCATCATTACCGTAGACCTTGTTAATGAATCAAAGACCGATTCTCAATTAGGGGGAATTTATCTCTTTCCTTAATTTTAGTATGAGGTAAATTTTTAATAGTCTTTGATATAATTTATGCTGCATCCTCATTTTCATTCGTTCTAAGCTTCATCACAATAGTCCCACCACTTTACTGAAAATTGTTTCCTCCTACTAGAAAAATAAGTCTCAATATGATATCGACTGCGTTAGGAGATTTTTCTGAAGACCTCGATGGCTATATTTATGATACTTGGTCTCTTGCTTAATAAATTTGTGGTCTTAATGAACAACTTTTTCCAATAGTCTCACCTGTTATGAAATTTAGATCACCCAACAAAGAAAATGAGCTAGCAACACCATCTACATGGTTATTGATACCCACCCACCGTCACTACGATATGAAATCTCTAAAATGTAGTAGTAGTCATTGAAAACGTATTGAAAACAGATTAATACTGATATTATGACAAACATGAGCTGTTGTTGTAAATTCATTCTATTTTTGCTAAAATTATTTTCTCAATATTTCTTGCTGATTTAGCACGTTCTTGCGCTAAAGAATCAATAGTAAATTATAAAAAGTTATATATTTGATTTGATCCCGTGAAGATTTTAGACTTTTGTAAATCACTGAGCAGGGATTAAACGAATTTGCCATGGGGATTGTATTCAACTGTTTATACGAAGGTGAGATGATATCCCTTCCTATCTCATGTGAATAGATAATAGATAATGAAGCTCGAATCCGTGTAAAAAACAAATAATCAAAATGATGTAAAAATTCAATTTGTCGACATCGACTAACTCAAGAATTTAAATGTCATGAAACTTCATTTAATAGGATAAAATAATAAATCAAAAATAATTTGGTAGCATTAGGATTTTGAACTACAATGTCTGTGATTCAGGTACATCATAAACAAAGACTCTACCATGTATATCTGCATGGGCCTTTAGTGCTTCTACAATTGCGTTAGCTTTTGAATCATCTATTACGATAGTTTCGACTCGTGTACGACGGACAAATTCAGGTGTATACTTTTCCCCAGTTTTATAGCCCTGTACAATCCTTTCTTTAGCTTCCCTTTCAAGGTGGCCCTGTCCCATAACATCAAAGTATGTAATAGCATCCACTTGGTTGTCGAATAGGACTTGTTTAACTGCATTAAAATTATTCTCCTTAACATAAATGATCAATCCTTTCATGAGTTTGTTTTGAGTCTGATTTATATAAATATAAGCAGGTAAAAACCATTTATTAATTATTTACGCACGATTTTGTTATAAGAAAATTTACAAATACATTTTTGGAGATCATATCTATTCCATCTTTTACTCAAACTTATCCTACGAATATATTCTATCCAGTAAATTGATAGTCATATTTGATTAGATAGTGCAATATGATTATACATTATTTTATTATCGTAGAACTATGGATGTACTTTTTTCACTAGTTGACTGTAATTCATTGAAATGTTTATTCAGATAATCTCCAAGATTATTGCCACGTATTAGACTCGTCTTTTACTAAAGCATCAAATCATATGACGTTATTGCATGTTTTAACGAGTAATTTATCACGTTTTAAATTCTGAGGCGATTAATCTGACTATATAATCGGTTTCTCTATATTGTTTGGCAATTTAGATATCTTTAAATAGTTAATTGTATACCAACAGTTGTAATTGTATACCAATAGTTGTAATAAAATTATAATATTAAATCTTTTTATTTTAGATATAATGTTATCCTTCAATTAAAATTATATTCAAACCCACTATATCTATTAGAATTATTAACTAAAAATACAACTTTTAAATTGCATTAAATTGTATTAAAAGGTTCTTCAAAATACAGAGTCATCACGTTTGTTGGGATATTTTTAGGTCTTTTTGACATGAAATAGAATTACTAACCATAGAAAACCTTTAGATATACTTATCGAACCGAAAAAGAAAGACAAATAACCAGTATTATCCCACCTTTCGTCCATTAGTAGGTTATCTTATAATGATATCGGCGTCGAGAATTTGGAATCGCCAATAAATATACTGAGAGCTCTTTTAGACTTGGATATGTTATAGAGAAATTAAAGTGTCTACTCTTCAATGTGAGAACTGTCAATGCAATGAATTTATCCCACATCTTTCATGTTCACTTTGCTATCAATCAAATAAAAACATCCTGGCATAAAACAGATATATGTACTGTTTGAATTTTAAGAGATAACGGTATTTAATGGTGACTTAATATGCCCAAAATGTAATCTCAAACTAAATGCTGTGGGAGTTGATTATTCTGTAATAGAAACACTGTATAAATACCTCCATTCACAAATCATTTGTTCAAATCTGGACTAATAGATGTCGTAGGTGTATGAATACAACCAGTAAAAATAGCATACAACTTCTAGAACTGTTTGAATATGTTATAGATCTTTGATAAAGTGACTGAATTCATTCAATCCCATGATTTATTGCTCTATGTAGACTATGCTAAAAGATGCCAATATAAAAACACAGTAAAACACAGTATAAAAGGTATTTCTAAACTTGATCATTTTCTCACCAGTCTCTAATAATAGTTCATAATATTGTTATTGATATCATCAATTTCGAAAATAACTCTGATACGACTAAATTGAATGTATTAAATTTTGCAACAAAATGCTCCTGATATCAAAGCTACCAAAAAATCGATTTCTACCTAGTTTAAATGAAGAATTTAGAACATTGTGGTTTAATTCACGGGATCACCCGTTCTATCGGCTAATGATAAAGAAGAAGCTGTATTTGAACTAATTAAAGCATTAGTAACGTTTATCATAAACTTACATGAATCATAGTAACTATGCCATATTGCCTTTGATCATGGCCTATGCAGGTATATTGCTAATCATTTTTGATCTGCGTTTCTTTTAAAATTATATCTCCATTATTCATAGGATTAATGGTTGGTGGATGTTATATGATGTACGTTCTTTTTCCATAAAACGAAAACAAATTCTCGAGAATTACAGAAAAAAAATATTCGGTTATCTTGTATTGTTCAGTTTGATTTTTTTCGGTAGAACAATTATTATTGCAGGAGGTTATTTGCGTCAAACAATTACTCAAGAGAGATCAGCGCGCGCATACTTTTGCTGAAAGCGGCTATTTGGAGTAATACCCACCTTGTTCTCAATACCGTTTATACTTAAAATGAGTTATCTACAAATCCGACCAAATGCTCTATTCCCTTCCACCACTGATAACTATAATTGTTCTGCATTTATTGAAGAATTAAACATAAAATGGACTATTGAATCAGTAAAACAAACGACTTATCCCAATAAACAAATAATAATTGTAGATGAGGATCTAACGATAATACCTGTGTTGAAGCACAAAAGCATTGCAAAACTATCTCAGAACGATTTTTGGTATTGAAAAACCTAATGAGGCTGAGCTCCAGCGTTGAACTTTGGAATGGAATATGCTAAAGGATCATTACATCGATAGACTCAATAGTAAATAGGAACAACATTTGATGGAATGGTCGATCTTCTTCAAAGTCCGATGTCTCTGCAATTGCCGGCAATCCTCGAGTGTTAAATAGGGTAAATATCATAACAAATTGTCAACAACTTGAATACTCTGTAGAAACTTGTTCAAGAGGTTACAAAGCAGTCTTGGAATAGTAATGGTCATACCAGGTGTATAGGTGCATTCAAAAATGACAAATTGATAGGTAAATATACTTCTGATACTTTGGCAGAGACTTTGATGCTACAATTAAAATCCTTAAATCGCAAAACAATTTACCTAACACCATTGTTTACATTAATAGGCCCTTCCGGACAAAAACCCATACAAACAAAATAAGATAGATCGAAGAACATTACAGACATTTGTCAAACAAAAATAGGATTGTATTATTCCAAGATATGGATTACTTTCCAGTTTTTCCATCCCATTCTATTGTTACTATTCGCCGCAGCACTTATTTGACATGCTTGATCGCTCTCGTAATAATCTTGAGCTTTTCTTCCATTTCGTGGAATATAATTCCCCTTCTTGTAAGCGGATTTTTTGCTATACCAGTATTAATAGCATTGATATCACTTGTTCTAGATAAAGTTGATTGGAAAATAGCAATATATGCTCCTCTAATGATTTTTGGATATCGACAGCTTCTAGCGACCATACGTATCAAAAGCATCTTTGAGGTGCTAGTAATCAAGAAAAATTTTTGCTGGACTAGTGTTAAACGTACAAAACATCTAGGAGGTAATACTCAAGCCATATGATAAACCACACGTTGTTTGAGGTAATAAAGGAAAATGAATTTGCATTAATAATTCTAATTTTGACTAAAAACAAAGCAATAAGAACAGTAGCAATGTAGAATAATCGTAATAGGCGACCTACTGAAAAAATTCATTACGGTGCCTCCAAGCAGCAATAAACATAATTAGTGACCAAAATGAGGCAACCTTTTTCAATTACTGGTTGGGCAAATGTGACAGAATACTAAACAGAGGAACATTTTTTGAGGATGAAAAAGAATCATGATTTAGATCCCTATCAAGCACAAAAAAGTTTTACTGAACCCCAATCTAAAAATCACGAAATTATTGATTGATAAGATGTCAATAGATTAGATACTAGAAATAATTTATATCAAGAATCCGAGGTTGACAAAATTATTCTCTGCTTGTCTTTTATCTAAAAGACATAATCAAGAATAGTCGTCATATTTAGGAGTCATTGGTAGTAGCAGTTATGACAATAAGAAGATAGAGTTTAATCTTTTTCTTTTTGTTTCTATCTTCATCGAGGACACGAGCTTCAACTATCTCAGTAACAATATTCATAAGACACTATCTTAGTACATAATGTATTAAATTGAAAATGTTAATTTGGACTATCTGTGTAGTTTCCATCATTACCTTTTGTTTGTCTAACAGCATTTTGAATGTCAGCACACATGCAAGTTCTATAATCGATCTCAAACAAGGATCTAATACTACAGGGAACAATTCTACTCCCTCTTTTTGTAATTGCGTTGTTTTTAGATTTGACGACATACAGGATTATTATCACCGCAATGCCCAATTAGCGATTATGGATGAATTCATCCAAAAAAATCAAAGTGTATCTCTGGGCCTAATTATGCATGTATTTGGAAACGATTCTGAAGTAAAGGATAAAGTAAAAGAGGGATTTGCTAAGGGATTATTTGAATTGGACCTACACGGATGGGATCACATAAATTATAGTCAACTTCCAGAAAAAACTCAGGAAGAATTCTTGTCTGCTGCTGATATTAAAATGAGAAGCATCTTTGGAAAAGGTTCTGAAATTTTTATACCCCCGTATAATTCGTTCAATAATACTACACTCGCGGTTTTATCTGATTTGAAAATAAAAGTATTAAGTTCTGATAAATTTGAAGATAGTATGGCCTACTTTAATGCCACCAAGTCAGGTAATCAGTCTGACATATACGGTATTTATCACTTACCACAGACTATTGAATTCAATGACTGGTATAAGGATGAGATGCCAAAAATTCCAGTTAATGATATATTAGGTAATACAACAAAAAATATATTAAAATATGGATATGCTGTTCTGACACTGCATCCTCAGTATTTTTCTAATGTAAATGAGACAACGGGCCAAGAAACCCTAGATAAAGAAAAGATGAAGGATTTGACTTTCGTTATAGACCAACTCACTGCGTCTCATATAAAAATAGTCCCTTTTTTAAAGGTGGTTAGTTGTGGAACTACAGAGGTTGGTAATGAAGATAAGCGTGAAACTAATAAATAAAATCAAACAACTTCAACTTTTAATAATTGACCTAAATAAACACTACTTATGTTCCCTATTTAGCGAGTCATTATTGCTAGTAATGAAATAGAAGTAGACTTTATGGTCAATTTATCATTATAGAAAGTCTATACTAATAAGAATTATTGTTGCAAGATACTAATTATTCATCGAGATGAACAATAATGAGATGAAAATTCAATAGACGGAATTACTATAAAATACGCGAAAAGAACTAGATAAATTTTTTCGGCTCACCAACATCCATAGCTTATTGTTACACATCAAAATTTATGACATACTTTATGCAGTCCAATAATAATTGGTTTTCATTATGGTGGATACTTCACGGTATTTCTAACATGAAGAAATTGAATAGATTATAAGCTGGTGAATATGGTACTTCAGAATGAGTGAAGAGTGAAATATTTGTTTTTCTTGAGCTTACTATTTACAGTTCTGGTTGTTAGTAATGTAATGAATTACCAACTAATATTTTCTTTTTATAATGGGTATTTGAATGGAGGATCAAAAACCTTCACCTATAATAATGATCAAAATAGTGCTAGTAACAAATTTGTGCCTTTTGACAATTTTGCGTTCACTCCAGCTGGTTATTCTCCATCAAATAATAGTCAGAACCAGTTAGAAATTGGTGTTTGGTTGTATGTTCATTGTTATTATGATTTAGATTATGGTAAGGTAGACGAGTTCCTATCAAGAAATATTAATACCATTTATTTTTCTGTACAGAATGATGATGATTGTGGAGGTTGGGATGATCCTGCATTATTTCAAAAGTATGCTGATTTCATAGAATTTGCCCGTTCCCAAGGGATGAATGTCTATGCTGTTACTTTAGAAAAACCATATTATATAAAGCAAAATTATGATGAGCTTGAAGATAGTTTTGGTAGTTTTATTAACAAAACTAAAGAAATTTTTGATACATATGTAATTGATGTTGAGCCTTATGATATAGAAGGAGGTGCAGACCCTGATGCTGGACCCAATGTGTATGTTCCTGAGTATATTGAAATGTCTAAAAATCTTCGAAGTATAGCTGATCAGTATGGAGTCAAATATATTGATACAGTTCCAGATTGGTTGCACACTGATCTAAAAAATATAGGTTTAGAAGATGGGCTTGATGCCTTGTATGGGGATGAAGTCAATATTATGACTTACTATCCTACAGCAGAACAAGTCTTGGACAAGATTAAAGATATCCGAACAGAAGTTATAAAACCATATGTAGTTAGCATAAAAATAACCGAAGGTTTGGATGCTCCGACATTACAAGAGAATGAAATCAATAAAACAATAAACTTGTTAAGGACATTATCAATACCAATAGGATTGTTTGAAGCAGATGGGATAGTTCAATTGCCTTTTTCCTTTTTTCAATAATTCTGGATAGCTTATTGAAAAGTATTACATTTCTAATGTTGTTATCTTGTTTCTTATATTACATATGAAGTAAATTTATTGTTATGTTACCAATTCAAGTCTTAATAAATGTTCTATCCAGATCTTAATTGGAGAATATGTCGTTTACTATTATAGAATATATTAATCAATTCTTATACAAGTGAATTGGCCCTATGTCACTTTTACCATGCCCCATTATCTCAGCCATAATAATGGTTCCCACTTTTAGGAAAAGGATAATGTGGCTAGGTTTGAATATACATCGTCATGGT
>JARFXS010000094.1 GCA_029194465.1 Candidatus Nitrosocosmicus sp. | reverse complement strand
ATATACCTCATGGATTCGAGTTCATCGGAATCAGATTGACGATCATTATTTATTGAGTTTAATATTAGCTCCGACTTCAGCATACACATGCTAGCATCTATCTCAAATAATGGACATTCATGAAATTTAGATAAGCATTACATAATTGTTAATTTGGTCATCAACTCATCGTATCCTGACTTCTACATAAAGATCCAATATTGCTTCAATGGACGCATCTGTTAGTATCTTCAACATGCCCCATCATATATCTGTGACCTATTTAACTAATGGTTTATCATTCTTATATACAATAAAATCTAGACCATCGCATTAAGTCCGACTACTTTCATCAAGTCAAGTATAAAATTTTTGATACAGATAGACAGATCATTACATGCAAGTAAAAACATGTATGTATAGTAAAGCTATTAAGATATTATATCATTTTTCATAATTGAGATTGGACCTACGAGTTATCTTAGTACCGTATGATAGTTCTCATTTTTCCGAAAATGCATTAGAGTATGCAGTCTATTTAGCAAAAGCAATCTTTCGAGGTGATCCAAAAAAACAGATAATTAAAATTATAATGCTACATGTAGTACAGGAAATTCCGTTTACTAAAGGTCTTTTAAGGAAAATGAAAATTAAAAACGAGAATGTAAATCCATCTTTAAATCAACATGCTAATAGTATATATGAAGAAACAAAAACTCTAATGCAAAAAGATATGAACAAGAAGAAGAAGACCTATAAATCCATAGAGGGAATTAAATTAGAATCACTGGTTCTTTATGGTGACCCAGCTAATCAAATCATAGATTATTCTAACAATAAAAGAGTTGATTTGATCGTTATGGGAAGTAATGGGTTGCAAGGCATAGCTAAATTCAAAGGACTAGGTAGTGTATCAAGAAAAGTATCAGAGGCAGTTTCTTGTCCTATGACAATAAGAAGGTAACAATATTATTAACTGCATTTGATATAACATACTAAAGGTAACTATACGTATTTAATAGAGACAATTTTAGATAAATGTTGGTAAATAGGCAATAGATAATTGTTAAGAGAATTTAATGATATAAAAATAGTTAGAAAATTTAAATCTTATTTTTTAAATATATGCAAGATGATTCAAAAACAGTATTAGCATTATCCTTTTTTTATTATTACAAAACACCTTCGTCCTTCGAATTTTGAATTTGTTAAATAAATATCGAAAAAGATGCTACAAAGATGTACTCAAAAATAATTTTTTCATTGGGACCATTAGACCATAATAAGCCAAATTATAGAATGCTGCCAAGGCAGCTACTTCAGTTCCGAAGAATTGAGATGCAAATACAACCACAAGTGTGTTATTTATATAACTCATAATTACAAAGGATGCTATATGAGATGATTTATCTTTTTTACCTATAATATATGATGTAAAATACCCTATAGATCCATATACAAAGAATAAAGCAAATGCTGCAATAATCATTGTTATTACAAACGAATATTCAGAAATAAAATAGTTAGAAAATTTTGCATATATTCCCAAATTCATCAATGACACAAGGAGGACTGAAGGAATGAAAGAACCCGATTCAATTTTTTTTGCTACCTTTGGAGCTTTACTCTTTACCAACCAACCTACAAATAAAGGTAGAAAGAGAGCTTCAGCTAATAAAATAGTCATATCTATAAATGGAATATTAAATTTTTCAAAATCTACCAAAAAATATACCAGAGAAGGCAAAACAAACGGAACGATGATAGATGATGAAATTATCATCCCTACAACTAGCGGCAATTGATGGCTTTTCTCAAAAACATTAATTACAAATGGTGCTCCCAGACCCGTTGATATTCCTGAAAGTAGTAAGACCGGAATAGCAAGTGATGGATATATCATGTTTGTAGTTGCGTATAAAATAAGAGGAATTACCAAAAGTTTGATTGCAGTTAACGATACGATAGGAATAGGATGTTTAAACTGTAATGCTAGCTCTTGAGGATCCATTTTGATTAAATTTAAGAATAACAAGCATCCCAGTAATATCAAAAGATAGGGTTCAAATATTATTCCAAATGACGGTGCCAATATACCAACTACGGTTGATACAGCAATTGCAATAAGAAGAATCAAATCGTCTTTCTCTAACCCAGATGCAAGTTTATCCAAGTCTGCTCTTCTTTTTGGCACTTTCACTACTTCCTTTTATTATTTAAAATGTATTTTAAAGATTACATGGAGAGGAAATAAGCAACTTAAAATTTGATAAATAAAATTCTAATAGCCAAATCATAGTTACTATTTAGCTTATATCTTACGACACCCAGTGTACTACTATTGCATTAACACTTACTTTTGTTCTACTGATATTCCTTATATTGTTCGAAACTTAATGATAATTGATGCCTTTTAACCATATATTAGTTCCTTTTGACACTTCCAAGTTGTCAATCAAGGCTTTGGAAAAAGCTATAGAATTATCTGCAGTCAATCAATCTTCAATCTCTGTACTACATGTAATCAACGAAATACCGTTACCAATTCATTACTCAAAAATAGAGTTAAAAAACGATCAGGTGACTATATCTCCACTAGTTAATAAGCTTCATAATGAGATAAAGAATGAAATGATTGTGATTATGGAGGATATAAAGAACACATATGCTAAACACAATGTTTCTATCACCACAGCAATCAAAATAGGCGATCCAGCTGAAATAATCATTGACTTTACTAAACAGAATAACATCGATCTCATTGTTATGGGTAGTATTGGACATAAAGGAATTTCGGGAATGTTTAGGAAATTAGGAAGTGTTGCAAGAAAGGTTGCCGAAGTCGACTGTGCATTGTTGATAGTAAGATAACTATTGAAAGTCTATTAACATAATGGATTCTGATTATTGTAGTCTAAGAAATAGGCACATTAATTGAAGTTGATTTCAATCTGATCGATGAACCTAGTCGAGAAAAATATATAAATCCAAATGAAAATTCTTAACCTTTTTGAAATCGTTATAAAGCACATAGAAAATGACAAAAGAACTCAATATACTAAATAGAAATTTTAGCTGCTTTGTTCTCACAAACAAAAACACAAAGTTTCAATATTATACTGATTTTATAGTAATACAAAATTGTATCGTAGTCTCTTAAATGATATATTTCCTTACTTAAACCACATAAACTTCAAATATTATACTTAAAAAATTACTTGCTCGTTTCTATCATAATCTTGTTTGAGACAGATAGCAAAACCAACATGCCCACAATCGTCAGCGTTGCAGGTAATACACCAAGGCATACCATCTCTATACGCAACTATAACATTTTTAAAGATACTCTTGTCATACAGAATAACATACTTATTATCAAAGTAATCTTTGACCATTATCAAAGTATCTCCAGAATTCGTATCTTTTGATATTAGCCATTTCATGAATTCTATTGTACCAAGATCAAGACTATTCATTGCAGAATTATTTTCAGATGTTTGAGATTTTCTAGACAAGTCTATTAGCTCTTTTTCCTTCTCAATTCACATATAGATAAAAAAGGTATTAAGGATACCTATATCCTATTGGTAAATTTCTAGGCTCATTATTTATATATACCATCTGCCTTTTACGGGAATTCAATATTAGAGCCATGGAGGGTTAGAGAAATTAATCATTTCAAAGTTCTATCGACTATATTTCTCCATATTTGCACTCATGACACTGATATGGTCAGATTATTGTACTATTATGAGATATTTAGATTGTAATTCTCTAGCCTTCATCATGAAAAATTTTGAAATTGACCTTGAAAAGTAGCAAATTGAATTAAATGTTTATGATTTTTTATAAACGATTAGATATTTAGAAAAACTGCCTTTGCTTGATAGTAATAACAGGGATTTCTATAGGATCTACCGGTGGACATAAAGAGCCTCTCATTTGTAGTAAGTGAAAATAGTGTAATCAAATACGCAAGGCGAAATATGATAATTGTTTGAAATAGTGTAATCCTGTTCGCTCCTTGTATCATCAGGGACACTAGACATTTGTTCATATTCAAGACAAAACAAAAATTAAATAAACTTGAATACGAATATATCTATAAAGGGAATAACTCTAAATTTATTTAAGTATAAGGTACAATACTGATATTTAAAAAGCGATAATGATTGTTATAATTGAGGAATCTGTATCACAGAGGTTTGTTTGAACTATCGTCTGATTTGGAAGAATCTGATTCAGACGACTGTTGTTTTTGTTGTCCATTGTCTTTGTCGCGAGTTTTGTTAAATCTCTCCGTAAATTTCCAGCCATATTTGATTACATACGGGGCTATAAACGTTGTAATGATTGTCATAGTTCCTATCATTGGTAGAATAATGGGATTCGCTGCTCCAACGTCAATTCCTCCTTTTGCTACAACTAGAAGCTGTTTCTCCATCCAGATGATGAACATCCTAACGCAGTTCTTGTTGAAAAGATTATTTAGCTCACAAATCTGGATGCAATATAAACCGTTCCGAATTTAGCTGATATAGAGACTACTATTAATATTAATGCAGGCACTATGAACTTGGGTATTAGTGAAAAATCCATTAAAGGCTCCTACAGAAACAAAAAACAATGCTGCAAAAATATCCTTTACAGGATTAGCTAAAACACTTGTCACTGCGTGGGATCTGGATTCTGCTACAAGAACACCAGCAAAAAATGCACCAGCAGCTACTGATATTCCTAACTGAAACGATATAAAAGCTAGTCCAAAAGCAACTCCGACCGCTGCAACGATTAATACATCATGTTGGTTGGTTCTTGCGACAATGTCTAAAAGTTTAGGAATGATCTTTGAGCCGATTATTAATACTCCTGCAATAAATGCCAGAGTTACTCCTACAGAGACCATAATTTCATTTATTGATATTTCTCCGCTTGCTCCTGTCGATTGAAATATCGCTAATAGTGAAATTACAATGATGTCTTCAATAATAGTTGTTCCTAATATTAAAGTGGCAGATTCATCTTTCATCATTTTGAGTTCTCCTAAAACTCTCATTATGATGACAGTGCTTGTTACTGATATTGCGAGTGCAATAAAAAGACTATCGTAAAAACCCAATCCCAATGATAGGGCGACAATAAATCCAATAATTAAAGTTCCGAACGCTTCACTGGAAGCTATGATAATTGCTTTTCTTCCGACATCCCTTAATTTTTGAATGGGAAATTCCATACCTACCGTAAAAAGTAACAGTATTACACCTAGCTCAGCAAAGAGATTAAGGACATCTGAATTATGAATAAGGCTAAAAGGTGGAGTATAAGGACCGATGATAATACCTGCAACAATAAAACCAATTACTACAGGTTGTTTTAGTTTGTAAAAAATCAAAGTCATTACAGAGGCGACAATCATTATAACTGCAAAATCCTGTAGTATTAGGCCAATTGGTGCTTCCACGAGCAGAATAGTATATAACACTATATATAGAGTTCAAATAGAAAATATGGATTTACATCATACTGTTATGACTTTTGGCAATTCTTAGGTTCGGGATCTTATTCTATACATTTTTGATGGACTTTTTCAGTTCAGCTAATAATTCATTTAGAATTTTTTCTCCAGGTCATTATTTGATTTTATCTAATCTCGTATTACAGAATTTTATAAGTCTGTTCTTTGAATCATTTGATATAATTGAAATAATTGAATGTGTTAAGTTTTTTTATTTGGTAATCATTAATTTTTTGATTTATGCCATTAGTTGTATCGCCTGTATGAAGATATTTAACAATACCTGGGACTTTCTATCTATATTATATGATTATATCATATCATAAGTAATGAAATTTGATATGAACAATTACGATTTATCTTTGTCACACTCACATTTGGGATCTAATATACAGCCAAATAATGCAAAGAGTAGCTCTGGATGGTCTGAAATAGATGAATGGGGTCCAGAAAAAGTATTGCAGGTATATGATCCAGACACTGGTATGAAAGGTGTTTTGGTTATCGACAATACATCAACAGGTCCTGGCAAAGGAGGAATAAGGTTTGCAGAAAGCGTTACCCCTGCAGAGGTTTTTAAGCTTGCAAGGACGATGACCTGGAAATGCGCATCAGCGGGATTGCCATTTGGTGGTGCTAAAGGAGGAATTATAGCAAATCCAAATAAAGTAAATCAGGTAGAATGGATGAAATCCTTTGCAAAAATGATACGCCCTTATTGTCCCTCGCAATATATTGCAGCCACTGATGTTGGTACAACTGAATTGGATATGGCAGTATTTGCACATGAAATAGGTGACACGCGAGCATGTACAGGTAAGCCACAGGAACTTGGAGGGATTCCGCACGAACTAGGTACAACTGGATACGGTGTGAGTGTTGCTCTAAGAACTACATTAGACTTTCTAAAAGACATCAAACGTAAAGGATTAGAGGCTTCTAGACCACTCCTAGATCTTACAAACAGTCTAGATAAAAAAAGCAATGATATCAAAGTAGTTATTCAGGGATTTGGAAATGTAGGTTCATTTACAGCAAAGTTTCTAAATGATTTGGATTTAAAAGTTGTAGGTGTTAGTGATGTCTCTGGATTTGTATATGATGAAAATGGTCTAGATATTCCACAATTAATGAGGGACATGAGTGACAAGTCTAAATTAAGTGATTTAACATTAGGTAATAATCAACAACAGCAGCAACAGCATCACAACCAGCACCGCTACTCTTATAATATTTTAGAAAAAGATGAAATTTTTAAGGTAGATTCAGATATTTTTATTCCTGCGGCGTTGACTGGAGTTATCAACGATAATACTGCTCCTAGCTTATTGAATAATAATGTAAAGATTATTGTAGAGGGTGCAAATATTCCCACCACTCCATCGGCTGATCAATATTTGGTGGATAATAATGTCTTGATCATACCAGATTTTCTTGCAAATTCGGGTGGTGTGATCGGATCATTTGTTGAATATCAAGGTCGAACCGAAAAAGAAGCTTTTGATCTAATAGAATATAAAATTACAAATAATGTTAAAAGAGCACTTTACAATTCTATTTCATCAAGAGATCAGGAAGATGATACTTTAAAACTTAATGTTAGAAAGGTTGCGATGGAAACAGCAAAGCAAATAGTATATAGAGCAATGTTATTAAGAAAGGTGCAATTAGTGTAGCAAAGAAAGCCTATGCAAAGAAAAAAACGTTATCTATTAGTTAGATTGAGTTTATGATTTTGTTAATCTTTTCTCTAAATGAATAATATTGAAAATGCCACAACTTTACTAACATTAGTGATATCGCTTCCAAACAAAGTATATTATTTTTGGAATATAAAAATGTACTTTAATCTATAATAACCGAGATTAATTTTAAATATTATCTGTTTATTTCATCCAATCTTGTTTTCCAAATATTCTATTAGTTTGAGCATTTCCTGGATCCTTGTTTCTCCACCTACCTGGTTTTTGCATACTTCGTAGTGTTCCAATAGTCTTTTATCCTCATCTAAAGACAAAGATTTACTAGACTCTACTAATTCAAAGAATTTATCCTCTTTTCCTGTATGATCATCTATGAAAACCACATATGATTTCAAGAATCTTGCTACCGGTTCTGTTAGATTAATTTCACAATTGTTTAGTAACATTTGTTTTCATCTTTATCTTTACTACGATTTTCTTTCAACACAGTTATCTCTCTCCTCAACATATTTGCTATCCTTCTTCCTAACTCATGTTCGATCAAAAACTTGTGGATGTCTTCAGCATAATCATCTTTTTCTTTGGTTTCGGGAAAATAGGCTTGTTCTTCTTTACCATGATGAAAATCATCGACGAACTCTTCTATAATTACAGATATAATTTCAATATGCTCCAAGGGAACTTCTTTATTTGAATACAAATTGTCCGAACATTTTTGTGCAATATTTCTTACTCTTCGTATTGTTATATGATCATTTTTCAGATTTTTAGTCGAACTCAAACGATATAATTAGTTGAATCATACTTTTATCTATTATTTATAATTGTTTTTTATAGTACTTTTTGAGGCATATTATTGTAATGATGACCAAGGTATTTTGAAAACGTTATAACATTTGGAAAAAGTGATGTAGTAAGAAAAAGGGTTAGTCAGCAGAATGTAATGTATATGAGCATAGCTATATTGAAATTGACAAGAAAATTGGCCCGCGAAATTCTACTTTTATTACAATATCACAGAATAGCCATATAAAATTTGTATATTAACATTAAAATTCTTTAGAAAATTTTTAAGAAATAAAATGACAGATCGAATCATACCCCCACAGTTTATAAATCACGTATATGTCTCTACCATCTGTTTGCTATTTATAAAAAGAG